>NZ_JBFTML010000042.1:0-46036 GCF_056396925.1 Pseudomonas sp. 05N433
ATTCAGACCAGATGCAGCGCATCAGTTTTATTCTCAACATCCATGCCGCTCTGCGTCTTGTCTTTGATAACCCTGAGAACGTCTATGGTTTTCCGACGATGGCGAACGAAAACGAGTTCTTCAACGGGCGTACCCCGCTCGAAATCATGTCCCAGGGGGATATGATTTCCTTGTACGAGACGTTTCGGCGGATCGACGTGCTGCGAGGCGCACAATGGTAATGGTGAGCCAGTTGCCAGTATTGGCCGGTGAGCAGTTGCAGGCCTACCGATTGATCAATTCAAAGTTTCCGCCCATTGCGTTGTTTGACGACGTGGCGGACGCGAACGAATTTGATGTTCTGTATCAGATACAGGCCCTCACAAATCCGAGGCTGCAAAATGAGGTAGGTCGGCTTGAGCTGATACCGCGTGCGGAAATTCCCTTTGGCATCCCTGGATGCTCTTATGCGACAGCCCCTTTCACCCACGTCAACCCAACTGGCTCGCGTTTCAGCGATGGCAGTTTCGGCGTGTTGTACTTGGCTGCCTCGATGGAAACTGCTCTGGCTGAGGTACAGCATCACCAAAATCAGTATTGGTCGAATGTCCAGAGTCTCAATTACGAGAGGTTTGTTTTCCGGGGGTTATCCTGCACTTTCGTTGACGAAGCAATGAGGGATGCCGTATCCATTCCGATGCACGATCCTATCTACGATCCCGTCGACTACACGCACTCACATCGCTTGGGTAAGGCAGTCAAGGATGCAGGGGGCCTTGGCCTGCGATACAACTCCGTGCGTATGCATGGCAACTACTGCTGGGCGCTGATGACTCCCAGACCAGTCTCATCAGTCATTCAAACAGCCCACTACGAGATGATCTGGAACGGTCAGATCACTAGCGTTAATAAAATCAGCATTGCATGACTGTCTTATCGGCGCGATAGCACGAATCCGTTGTCAGTCAGCATCAAGGCTAAATGTCATGACGCTATCGCGCGCCCTCCCACAGGGGATTGATGGTGTTTTGAGGATTTTTGAAAAAAATCTGCAGTCAGCTGTAACACCCCGCCCTGTCGTTTCTCTAGAGCGGTAAGCAAGCACAAACGCTTGCCATACCAAGCTCAATTTCGGAGAAACATCATGACTGCTACCACCCGCACCCTGTCCGCCACCGCCCTGGTTCTGGCACTTGGTTCTGCCCTGAGCATCGCCGCTGTCTCCACGGCCCATGCCGCTGACGCCAACATGGAAAAATGCTTCGGCGTGGCCATGAAAGGTCATAACGATTGCGCCGCTGGTGCTGGCACCACTTGCGCTGGCACCGCCAAAACCGACTACCAGGCCAACGCCTGGAAGCTCGTCCCCAAGGGCACCTGCGCCACCACAATGAGCAAGACCTCGCCAACCGGCTTCGGCCAGATGGAAGCCTACAAAGCCAAGTCGTAATCAGCCCCCCAGCCAGAGTGTCGACCATGAACCATTCATTCTCCGGGCTCCCGCCCCGCTCCGGGCTGGGGCTCAAGACCGAGCACTTTCGTGAAGTGCTCGGTGCACAACCGGACATCGGTTTCTTCGAAGTCCACGCCGAAAACTACATGGTGGCCGGCGGCCCGTTTCATCATTTTCTGGGATTGATCCGCGAGCAGTATCCGCTGTCGCTGCACGGTGTTGGCCTGTCCATCGGTGCCGAAGGTCCGCTGGATGGTCAGCACCTGCAAAGGCTGGCCGCGCTGATCGAGCGCTATCAACCCCACTCCTTTTCCGAACACCTGGCCTGGTCCAGCCATGGCCCGGTGTTTCTCAATGACCTGCTGCCCCTGGCCTACGACGCGCCGACGCTGAACCGTGTCTGCGAGCACATCGATCAGGTACAGAACACCCTCAAACGCCCGATGCTGCTGGAAAACCCGGCGACATACCTGGCGTTCCAAAACTCGACAATCGATGAAGCCGACTTCATCAGTGAAGTCATTCGCCGCACCGGCTGCGGCCTGCTGCTGGACGTCAACAACGTTTACGTCTCCTGCATCAATCACCAAAGAGATCCGCGGGCCTACATCGACGCCCTGCCACTGCACGCTGTGGGAGAGATTCATCTGGCGGGGTTTGCCGAAGACACCGACAGCCTTGGTGACCGACTACTGATCGACGATCACGGTGCGCCCGTCGATAACGCGGTGTGGGCGCTGTACTCGCAGGTGCTGGAGCGGGTCGGCCCGATCGCCACGTTGATCGAACGCGACAACCGGTTACCGGCCTTCAGTGTGTTGCACGCCGAAGCCCGTCATGCCGATGAGTTGCTGCACCGCGCAGGGAGCCGGCCATGAGCACTCAAGCCGCTTTTTCCGCCGCCCTGCTCGATCCGCAACGGCCCTGCCCCGAGGGCGTGTTCAGTGCCAACGGTACCGATCCGGCCAGCCGTTTCGCGGTGTATCGCAACAATGTGCAGAGCTCGCTGATCAACGCCTTGGCCGACAGCTATCCGGTGGTTATGCAGTTGGTCGGTGATGAGTTTTTCCGGGCGATGGCAGGGTTGTATGTGCAAAGTTGCCCACCGCAAAGCCCGCTCATCAACGACTACGGCAAGGACTTCGCCGAGTTCATTGACAGTTTTGAACCGGCAGCCAGCGTGCCTTATCTGGCCGATGTGGCGCGGCTGGAGCGCTTGCGCGTTCAGGCCTATCACGCCGCTGATGCGCAGCCTTTGGGCCATGAGCAAATCGCCGCCGTGCTGTCGGACCCACAGGCACTGAGCGAGCTGACGCTTGGGCTTCATCCCTCCCTCAATCTGCTGACTTCAGCCTTCGCCGTGGTCGCAATCTGGGCGGCGCATCAACAGGACGCGACGCTGGCCGGGATCGACCTCGGCCACGGGCAAAACGCGCTGGTGCTGCGTAACGAACTGGAGGTTGAGGTCTTCGCCATCGACCACGGCGCCAGAATCTTCATTCAGAGCCTGCGACTCGGCCAGCCCCTGAGCCAAGCGCTGGAAAACGCGCCGGCCTTCGATCTCAGCCAAACCCTGGCGCTGCTGATCAGCCACAACGCCATCACTCATTTACACCACAACCAGGTATCGCCATGAACACAAACCCCATTACCCGCGCCATCACGCTGCTGGAAAAAATCCCCCACAGCCTGATCGCCTTTATCGCGCGTTTTTCCATTGCCGCGGTGTTCTGGAAGTCCGGGCAAACCAAGGTGGAAGGCTTGGCCATCGACTTGATCGACGGCACCTTTGAACTCGGTGTGCCAAGGCTGGCGGACTCGACCATTCCGTTATTCCAGAGCGAATATCACCTGCCGTTGCTCTCCCCGGAACTGGCGGCGCACCTGGCGGCCTTCGCCGAGCATTTCTTTCCGATTCTGATCCTGATCGGCTTCGCCACACGCTTTTCGGCCCTGGCGCTGCTGGGTATGACCCTGACCATTCAACTGTTCGTGTACCCCGATGCGTATCCGACCCACGGCACCTGGGCGGCGGTGTTGCTGTACTTGATGGCGACTGGACCTGGCAAGTTGTCGATCGATCACCTGATTGCCCGGCGTTACGCCCGCTGATACCAACCTCAGAACTCCCATAAAGGTTGTGTGGTGAGACGTTATCGTTGAAGCCGATCCAACGCCTCACCACTGCGCTTGAACCAACCGATCAAATAGTCCGCCAGCACTTGGGTACGCTTCGGCAACCCGCCCTGATACGGATGCACCAGATACATCGGCATGCTGCGGGTTTGATAATCACGCAGGAGCCAGCGTAAACGTCCATCAGCCAATTCCTCTTGCAACAGATACGACGGCAAACGCGCAATGCCCGCACCGGTCAGTGCAGCTTTCTTCAAGAGGTTGTAATGGTTGCTGGCGAACGGACCCGACACACGCACCCGCGTTAATTCGTGCTGTTGGTGATAGAGCCATTCTTCGCGACCGCTGTAATGGCTGTTGAGCAGGCAGCGGTGTTCGGCCAGTGCCTGAGGCGTCAGCGGCTCACCGAATCGCTCAAGATATGCGGGGCTGGCACAGGTCATTTCGTGCCAGGCCAGCAGCGGTCGGGCGACCAGGCGTTCGTCGTTGGCCACTTCCGAGCGGATCGCCAAGTCAAACCCGTCCCGGGACAAGTCGCGGTAGTGGTTGTTGAGCTCCAGCTCGATCTGCACCTCGGGGTACTGCCGGGAAAACTCCAGCAGTGCGCCATCAAAGAACGTTTCCCCCAGTGAAACCGGCACCGTCATCCGCACCGGGCCGGCCATGTCGTCTTTCAGCCGCGCCAACGCCTGACGCGCACGCTCCACTTGCACCACCAGCGCCTGGGCTTGCGGCAACAACGCCGCACCCGCCGCCGTCAGGCTCAAGCGACGTGTGGTGCGTTGCAGCAACACCACGCCAAAGCGCGTTTCCAGCAGGCTGATGCGCTTGGAGAGTTGCCCCTTGCTGCAACCCAGTTGTTGGGCGGCCAGGGTGAAACTGCCCGCCTCAATCAATACCGCGAACGCCGCCAGATCGTCCATTTCACTCATGGATTGTTTCCATTTGAAAACCAAAGGTTGCCCATTAGCACGCTTATTTATAAAAAAAACCACACTAGACTTAACTTTAAATCCAACCCACTTGAGGAACTACACGATGAAAATTCTGTTGATTGGCGCCTCCGGCACCGTCGGTTCGGCCATTGACCATGAACTGTCCCAGCGCCACAAAATCGTCCGTATCGGCCGTAAAAGCGGTGATTTCCAGGTCGACATCAGTGACAGCGCCTCGATCCGCAAACTGTTCGAACAGACCGGCAACTTCGATGCACTGATCTGCGCCGCCGGCAGTGTCAACTTCGTGCCGCTGGCCACCATGACCGCACAAGACTTCGAACTCGGCTTGCGGGACAAGCTGATGGGCCAGGTCAATCTGCTGCTGATCGGCCGGGAATTCGCCAATGACGGTGCGTCTTTCACCTTCACCACCGGCATCCTCAGCCACGATCCGATTCGTACCGGCAGCTCCGCGTCCCTGGTCAACGGCGCCCTCGACGCCTTCGTCCGTGCGGCGGCGATCGAACTGCCACGCGGTCTGCGCATCAACTCGGTCAGCCCGAACGTGCTGGTCGAAGCCATGGGGAGCTATGCGCCGTACTTCCGTGGTTTCAAACCGGTTCCCGCCGCCGAGGTGGCGCTGGCCTACGCCAAAAGCGTGGAAGGCCTGCAGACCGGCCAGACCTATCGCGTCGGTTAAACCGCCCCCCGTAGAGGCAACCGAGAACATCGCAGGGTTGTGATGAACGGTCAGGCTGAGTAACGTGGCGACACTTGTCTGGAGACTCAAAGATGCGTGTTGCCCGTTCCCTGGTACTTGTTGCCCTGCTTCCGTTGTTCGCCGCTTGCCAACTGCTCGATGGCCCACGGCAAAGTGCTTCCCATGTGGGCCAGACCCGCATGCAGGGCCAATTGACGGCGGCCGACGGCAAGCTGCTGTTCCAGCCGTGTAATGAGCAGCGCAGTTTCGTGGTCAATGACATCGGTGGCACCAGCATCCTGCAAGAGGCCGCGACCCTGGCCGATGATCAGGGCAAGCTGTTCGCCGATGTGCGCGGCCGGATCGTTGCCAGTGGTGCTGACAGCCAACTCGACCTTACGCAGCTGTACCGCGTCGAGCGCTCGGGCACGGCGTGCGACGATCCCAATTTCAAGCAGCTGATCCTGCGCGCCGCCGGCCATGGCCCGGAGTGGAACGTCAAGGTCAGTGGCAAGGGCATGATCGTCGACCGCGCTGGTCAGCCGCCCCTGGCCCTGCCGTACGTTGAAGAACAACTGGGCGATGGCCGCTTCAACCTCAGTACCGAAGCCAATAATCAGCGCATCGAGCTCTGGGTCGCGCCGCGACGTTGCGTCGACAGCAGCACCGGCAGCGTGCAGCACATGAGCGCCGAGTTGCGTATCGACGGCCAGGTGCAACGCGGCTGCGGGTATTTTGGCGGATCGCGTAACGACTGATCGTTTTAGCCTCACGGGAATCATCCTTTGAGGCTTATAATCGCGGGCTTCAAACGCCTTGGCGCAGTTGTGCGCCCCGCGAACCGGATCCCGCCATGTTACGAATCACCGAACTCAAGTTGCCGATCGACCATCCCGAAGAAGACCTGCGCCCTGCCATCGTGCAGCGCCTGGGCATCGCCAGTGATGACCTGCTCGACTTCACCTTGTTCAAGCGCAGTTACGATGCGCGCAAAAAGTCCTCCGAACTGTGTTTCATCTACACCATCGACCTCAACGTTCGCGATGAGGCGGCGGTGCTGCGCACGTTCGCCGATGACCGTAACGTCAACGTGGCGCCGGATGTCAGCTACAAAGTGGTCGGCCAGGCGCCGGCCGACCTGAGCCAGCGTCCGATCGTGGTCGGCTTCGGCCCGTGCGGGATCTTCGCCGGCCTGGTGCTGGCGCAGATGGGCTTCAAGCCGATCATCCTCGAACGCGGTACCGAAGTGCGCCAGCGCACCAAAGACACCTGGGGCCTGTGGCGTAAAAGTGTGCTCAACCCCGAATCCAACGTGCAGTTCGGTGAAGGTGGCGCGGGGACATTCTCCGACGGCAAGCTCTACAGCCAGATCAAGGACCCGAAATTCCTCGGTCGCAAGGTTCTGCATGAGTTCGTCAAGGCCGGTGCGCCGGAAGAAATCCTCTACGTCAGCAAGCCGCACATCGGGACGTTCCGTCTGACCGGTGTGGTGGAAAACATGCGTGAGCAGATTCGCGCCCTGGGCGGCGAAGTGCGCTTCCAGCAGCGGGTTACCGATGTGCTGATCGACGACGGCCAACTGGTGGGCGTCGAACTCCATGGCGGCGAACAGATCCATTCGAAGCACGTGATTCTGGCCCTCGGCCACAGCGCCCGGGACACCTTCCGCATGCTGCACGGCCGTGGTGTGTACATGGAAGCCAAGCCGTTCTCGGTGGGGTTCCGCATCGAACACCCGCAGTCGCTGATCGACCGCGCGCGCCTTGGCAAATACGCCGGCCACCCGAAACTCGGCGCTGCCGACTACAAACTGGTGCACCACGCCAAGAACGGTCGATCGGTCTACAGCTTCTGCATGTGCCCGGGCGGCACCGTAGTGGCGGCGACCTCCGAGCCGAACCGCGTGGTCACCAACGGCATGAGCCAATACTCGCGTAACGAGCGCAACGCCAACTCCGGGATCGTCGTCGGCATCACCCCGGAAGTCGATTATCCGGGCGGCCCACTGGCCGGCATCGAGTTGCAGGAACGCCTGGAATCCCACGCCTTTGTGCTGGGCGGCAGCAACTACGAAGCACCGGCGCAACTGGTCGGCGACTTCATTGCCGGCAAGCCGTCCACCGAATTGGGCAGCGTCGAGCCGTCCTACAAACCGGGCGTTGCCTTGGGTGATTTGGCCCTGGCCCTGCCGGCGTTCGCCATCGAAGCGATTCGCGAAGCCTTGCCGGCATTCGAGAAGCAGATTCGTGGTTACTCGCTGCACGACGCCGTGTTGACCGGGATCGAGACGCGCACCTCATCGCCGCTGCGCATTACCCGTAACGAGTCGATGCAGAGCCTGAACGTGAAGGGTTTGTTCCCGGCGGGTGAAGGCGCGGGTTATGCGGGCGGGATTCTGTCGGCGGGTGTAGACGGGATTCGGATTGCTGAAGCGGTTGCCCGGGATATCCTTGGCCTAGAAGCCTGACCCAGATGATCGTTCCCACGCAGAGCGTGGGAACGATCAAATATCTCAGATATTGGCGCGCAACACGCTGGCCGGCAGCGGCTCTCCGCGCTCAACGCTGGCCGCCACGGCATCCATCAGACTACTCAACTCATACCCCTGGGCCTTCAGCCAGGCCTGATCGTAATAGGTGTCGGCATAGCGCTCGCCGCCATCGCACAGAATCGCCACGATCGACCCCGACTCCCCCGCCGTCGCCATCTGCTGGGCCGCCATCAAGGCGCCGATCAGGTTGGTCCCGCTCGAACCACCCACCCGTCGCCCCAAACGTTGTGCCAGGTAATGCATGGCTGCCAGTGACAAGGCGTCCGGCACCTTGACCATCGCGTCGATGACTTTGGGCAGGAACGACGCCTCGACACGCGGCCGTCCAATGCCTTCAATCCGTGACCCGTGATCGAGGCGCAGGCTGGCGTCGCCGGTCTTGTAGTAATCGAAAAACACCGAACGCTCGGCATCGGCGCACAGCACACGGGTGCAATGCTGGCGATAGCGCACGTAACGGCCCAGCGTCGCGGTGGTGCCACCGGTGCCAGGGCTGGAAATCAGCCAGCTCGGTTCCGGGTGCTGCTCGAAGCGCATCTGATGGAAGATCGATTCGGCGATGTTGTTGTTCGCTCGCCAGTCGGTGGCGCGTTCGGCGTAGGTGAACTGGTCGATGAAATGCCCGTCGTGTTCGTGAGCCAGGCGCTCGGACTCAGCGTAAATCTGCGTCGGATCGTCCACCAGATGGCTCTTGCCACCGTAGAAAGCGATTTGCGCGATCTTTTCCTTGGACGTGCTCGCGGGCATCACCGCAATGAACGGCAAACCCAGCAGCCGGGCGAAGTACGCCTCGGAAATCGCCGTCGAACCGCTGGACGCTTCAATCACCGGCGCACCGGGTTTGAGCCAGCCGTTACACAGTGCATAGAGGAACAATGAGCGGGCCAACCGATGTTTCAGGCTGCCGGTGGGATGGCTCGACTCATCCTTGAAGTACAACTCGATGCCCGGCAACCCCGGCAGCGGCAAGGGGATCAGGTGAGTATCAGCGCTGCGCTGGAAGTCGGCTTCGATGATCCGGATGGCTTCGCGGGCCCACTGTCGGTTGTCGCTCATGATGGTTTTCTCGTTGAATCAGGCAAGAGTCGGCCTTGTCGCAAGGCTCAGTCCACAAGCTTAGGAAAAAACCTACATCACGCACAGATACAGCTGGGGTTCAATACGTCCGGCAACTGCTAGGCTCAGGCCTTTGCTGACCGGGCACGTTGTAACGGTATATAACAAAAAAGAATATAACTTTTGTTTTAACAACCAACGGTACGGGTTAGGGTGTGCCACCTTTTGAATTCATCGATGGAGAGCGACCTTGCCTCTGCGTAGCACGTTCACGCGTTTCTTTCAGTTGGAAGCTGCCAGCGGTCTGCTATTGATCGCCGCAGCTGTCCTGGCCCTGATCATCAACAATTCATCGCTGTCGTGGCTCTATAACGGCCTGCTGGACACCCCCGTGGTGGCTCAGATCGGCGCGCTGAAAATCGCCAAGCCATTGCTGCTGTGGATCAACGACGGCCTGATGGCCCTGTTCTTTCTGTTGATCGGCCTGGAAGTGAAGCGCGAAGTCCTCGACGGCCAACTGTCGAAACCGTCGCAGATCGTCCTGCCCGGCGCGGCCGCAATTGGCGGCATGGTGGTGCCGGCGCTGATCTACTGGTTCCTCAACCGCGATAACCCGTCCGCCCTGAGCGGCTGGGCCATCCCGACGGCTACCGACATTGCCTTCGCCCTTGGCGTGCTGGCCCTGCTGGGTAAACGCGTGYCAGTGTCGCTGAAACTGTTCCTGATGACCCTGGCGATCATCGATGACCTTGGCGCAATCATCATCATTGCGATCTTCTATTCCGGCGCTCTGTCGACCCTGTCCCTGGCGCTGGCCGCGGCCTGCATCGCGGCCTTGATCGGAATGAACCGACTTGGTGTGGTGAAACTCGGGCCGTACATGATCATCGGGCTGATCCTTTGGGTCTGCGTACTCAAGAGTGGCGTGCACGCGACGCTGGCGGGTGTGACCCTGGCCTTCTGCATTCCACTGCGCACGAAAAACGCCGAGCCTTCGCCGCTGCTGACCCTGGAGCATGCCCTGCATCCGTGGGTGGCCTACGGCATCCTGCCGCTGTTTGCCTTCGCCAACGCTGGCTTGTCCCTGAGCGGCGTGACCGTCGAAAGCTTCACCCATCATGTACCGATGGGCATCGCCGTCGGCCTGCTGTTGGGCAAGACCGTCGGTGTCTTCGGCCTGACCTGGCTGGCGGTAAAAATCGGCATCGCCGCCCTGCCCCAAGGCGCCAACTGGGGCCAGATTTTGGGGGTGGCGATCCTTTGCGGCATCGGCTTCACCATGAGCCTGTTCGTCGGTTCCCTGGCCTTCGTGCCGGGCGCCAGTGAATATGCCGGGATGGACCGCATGGGTATTCTGACCGGCTCGATCCTGGCGGCATTGATCGGTTATGCGGTGACGGCGGCGGCGAGCCGCAAGAGTGCTGCGCTGCCTTCCTGAACGATAGAGAACACTCTTAGCAACATTGAGGATTCGTCCTACAGTCACGATTAGCCACGTTCGTTAACGTCGCGCAGCCCCCTCTTTGGGGGTTGCCGATGGACGAGCGAAAGGACAATCAGTGGCTGGCCACAAGGACATCCCCCGGGTACAAAACCCACCGTCAGGTGACGGGCATCACGTCACTCACCGATTCATGACGGCCACCGAATTGGCCGAGCGTGATGCCAGACAAAACGCCCACGACGCCATGCTCGCAAGGCAGCAGGCCTTCGAAGACAGCGTTCTGGTCCCGACGAAAAAAGACGACGTTGCCCGCGCGGGATGCGTGTTCGCCAAGTCCTGCAAACTGCCCGATGCAATCATCGACTACACGAATCCCTCCGGCGTTGTTCCGACCGACAGCCTGAAAGACTACGGCGAACTGGTTCTGCTCGGCGCTCGCGAGGCCGATGAAAGCGGTGTCGTGCCGCTGAAGAAAATCAGTGGTACGGCCATTCCGGTGGGTTTCGGCAGCTTCGCMCTGAGTGGCCCAGCGTTCGCCGCATTACCCGCCGTCGCAGTCAGCACCGCTGCGGCCACCCTGGCAGGTCTGGTGGCCCTGGTCATGCCGTCGAGCCTTGGCGACAGCTCGCTCTACACCGAAGATCAATTGCGATCACTCAAACAGGCCCGCACTCGCGTTCGCCTCAGAGTCGAGCAACAGGCTGACGGCAGTCTCAAGGGATACGGTTTTTACACTGGTAAAAACCGTGACTGGGAGATGGTCGATGTCGTGCAGTTCACCTTGCGCGGCAGTCAGCAGGTGGCTGATCTCGGGGACGGCATTGAGCTGATCTGGATGCCGGCCGAGAACGGTTCAAGCACCCTCGGCATCCCCGCTTTGGAAGCTGCGCCACAAGCGCCGCACATCTGGGTTTACCCGCCGACGAAGGCGGCTGACAGCATCATCGTGAATCCGGTTTATCCGCCGGAGTACAAGGATTTCATTCTTGTGTTTCCGGCGGATTCGGGGGTGTTGCCGGTTTATATTGTGGTGAGTGTTGCGGACCACAAATATCATCCGGCGCCAAACGGGCTTACCGCTTTTCCTGATGCCACACCGGCAAAACAGAAGACTCGGGTCAAAGGTAGAGGCACCCGAATGCGCTGGAGAACGGCTGAAGGGCGAATTCTAGAATGGGATTATCAGCATGGAGCAGTAGAAATGTATGACAAACGAGGTCGCCATCTGGGTGAGTTTGACGCTGAAACAGGTAATCAAAACAAGCCGGCGGATCCGAAAAGAAGGATAGAACCGTGAACCACGTAATTTATGCTTTTGATAAAGAAACAGAAGCGCTGGTATTCGAAGTGCCTGTCCCGGCAGACGGCATTGCACAGCTGAGGGCGATAATGAGTTGGACTGAGGCTGAAGAAGAAATCTATGGCTATGACCTTGATTCCCAGCAGATAACAAAACTGGAAACATTAGTCGGTCGATCATTTTACGATCCACAATACGATTTTCAGCTCGGTTGTTATGCAAGCAAGTAAATGCTCTGGTTCAACTCCACAGCCCAAAAGAAAACCCCGACCAGCTCACCTGATCGGGGTTTTCTTTTACCCTACATTCCCGCTTAGTGCGAAACGCGGCTGGTCCCACCCACAGTGGAAATCCGCACACGCTCCCCCACACGGAACACTTCGTTTGGCTGAACTTCCTGCACGTAGGCGCGCATGCTGCCATCGTCTTCGCGCACGGTGATTTCGACGCCTTGAGTGCGGGTCAGGCCTTCTTCGGCAGCCGACCCCACCAGGCCACCCGCTACAGCGCCGATGACCGCTGCAACGATGCTGCCGCGACCACCGCCGACGGCGCTACCGCCGACGCCACCCACGACTGCGCCCGCAGCGCTGCCGATCGGGGTCTTGGTGCCTTCGATTTTCACCGGACGCAGGGATTCGATGGTGCCCATGCGAATCGTCTGCACGCGACGCGCTTCGTCACGGGAGTAGGAGTCACCGGTCAGGCTCGATTGGCAACCGGAGAGCAACATCGCCATCGTGGAAAAGGAAGCAACCAGCAAAACAGACTTACGCATAGCATCAAACTCCATAGGACAGGTATCCATTAAAACCCGCAGCTTGACGCCTGTCACGGCATCGCCCGGATAAAATTGGTTTCATTCAGGCCTGGTACAGGCACTTTGCGAACTCACCATACAGTAGCGTCACATTACGAAATCTGCGCCGCTGACCCAAGGAATATCATGGATTACTTCATCATTGTCGTCACGACCATCGCCGGTTTGTACTTCCATTGGTGGTTGTACGTGCGGATAAAACGCTGGGGGGACCGCGATCTGGCGTTGTCACTGGCGGGTAAAGACGAACAAAAAAGAGCCTTCATGCTCCAGCAACTGGCGAACGCTCAAGCGCAGAAGATCAAGCGTCGGGACCTGCCACAGTGGCTAGAGGCCGCTGCGGCAGGGTATCCCGATCGGTAGACCGTTTACGGGGCCAGGCGCTCACGCACCCAGTCAGCACCCTGCAAGCGGTAGTTGAGGCGATCGTGCAGACGGCTCGGACGGCCCTGCCAGAATTCGATGCGCTCCGGTAGCAAACGATAACCGCCCCAGTGTTCGGGGCAGTGCGGCTGGCTATCGCTGAAACGCTGCTCCGTGTCCTTGAGCAGCGCCTCCAGTTCGCCGCGATCGGCGATCACCCGGCTCTGGGGCGACGCCCAGGCACCGAGACGACTGCCCAGAGGGCGAACCTGGTAGTAGGCGTCGGACTCTTCAGGCGTGACCTTCACCACCCGCCCTTCGATGCGCACCTGGCGCTCCAGGGCCGGCCAGAAGAACGTCATGGCTGCAAATGGATTGGCTGCCAATTGCTGCCCCTTGTCGCTCTCGTAGTTGGTGAAGAAGGTGAAGCCCTGCTCGTCCAGGCCCTTGAGCAGCAGAATGCGGCAATGCGGCCGACCGTCCTGATCGACGGTGGCCAACGTCATGGCATTCGCCTCCACCGGTACCTGCTCGGTTTTCACCGCATCGGCAAACCACTGATGGAACAGTGCGAACGGCTCGGCCGGGGCTTGCGCCTCGGTCAAGCCATCTCGGGTGTAATCGCGACGCATATCTGCCAAGGGCCGGGTCATGGCGCATTCCTTTTGGTTAATGAATCACTGCTTTGTGGCATCGGTGGCGGTGGCGCTCTTCGAATCGACAGCGGCTTTAGCCGGAGCGGTCTTTTTCGCGGGTGCCTTTTTGGCTGGAGCCTTGGCGGCCGCTTTCTTGGCCGGTGCCTTTTTCTTCGACGAGGCAGCGGTTTTTTTCGCAGCCGGTTCCGGGGTCACAGGCTTGGCCACTGGCTTGACGTCTTGCGCGACGACTTTGGTTACCGGTGCCGGAGCCGGCATATTGTACTTGCTCAGCAGCGCGGCCATGGTGTCTTGCGGCGTCAACAACAGCTCGACGCGACGGTTCAAGGCGCGACCTTCAGCACTGTCGTTGGCGGCGCGCGGTGCGTCACCGCCCATGCCGCGCAACATCAGGCGATCACGCTGCAGACCGCTGAGACGGAAGATCGCTGCCACCGCCTGGGCGCGTTCCTGGCTCAGTTTCACGTTGGCCGGTGCGGCACCCGACGTATCACTGTGGCCGAGTACCAGCACGGCAGTCTTTGGATCGGCTTCGAGGATTTTCGCGACACGGGTGAACGGAGCGAGGGTCACCGGCAGCAGCATGGCCGGGCGGTCCGGGTTGAACGAGCCTTCCACCGGAGCCGTGACGACCAGCACATTTTCACGGCGCTCGAGTTGCAGGTTGCTGCCCTTGACCGCCTCGCGCAGGCGCGGCTCATAGTCGTCAAGCCAGGCTTGGGTGATTTTCGGATCGGGCATCGGCACGGCTGCTTTGGCAGTGCTGGTGCTCTGCTCCTTACCGCCGAACGGCCACCACCATTTGCCTCCGGCATCGGCTTCAGCCTTGGCGACGGGTACTGCGGCAGCTGGTTTCAGGGGTGCCGGGGACGGGGACGGGGCGGGTTCTTTAGTCGCGACCTTGTCGGATGAACCGAACGGCCACCAACTGCTGCCACCTGCGGCATCATTTTGTGGGGTTTGTGCACAACCGGTGATAGCGAAGCACAGGGCCAGGGCGAGGGTTTTATTGGACGACATTGGGTATCCACAAAATGAGGTAATGAAAAGTCAGCCGGGGCGCCCCCGGCTAAACAGACGCTTTGAAACCACAAAGGCTTTCGGGTTCCAGCCCTGGCCCCCTTAAGCGTGATTTACAGACAAGTGGCCAGTACTCGCACAAGCTTTTGCGCTCGTGGATCCATCAAGACGTACGGCCCCAGCGTATTTGTCACAAAACCGAAGGCCACATCATGTTCCGGATCAGCAAAACCGATGGAGCCGCCAGCACCCGGGTGACCGAACGCCCGTGGGCCGAGGCCGTAGGTGGCGTTGGGTACGTCCGGTTGATCGAGCATGCAACCCAGACCGAAGCGGGTCTGGGTCAATAAAGTCTTGTCTTCGCCAACGCTGTGTTCGCGGGTCAGCTCGTCGAGCATTTCGCTTTCCAGCAGGCTGCCATCGAGCAGTCCGGCGTAGAAACCGGCCAGGCTGCGGGCGTTGCCGTGGCCATTGGCGGCCGGCTGCTGCATGCGCCGCCATTCCGGTTTGTTGGTGCTGGTCATGATCGACGGCGGGTTGGTGAAGGCCCGAGTGGTCATGGCCGTCGGTTCGCGCATGGTCACCTGCAGCAAGCGCTGGGCCGCGACATCGCCGACGTTGCCCTTGCTGCGGGCGATGTGCGCCACGCGATGGAACTCTGAATCGGCCAGGCCGACGTGGAAATCCAGCCCCAAGGGCTTGGCAACCCGCGCCACGATGGACTCGCCCGGCCCACGACCGTCGGCGCGCCGCAGCAATTCACCGATCAGCCAGCCATAGGTGATTGCCGCATAACCGTGACCTTGGCCCGGCGTCCACCAGGGTGCTTCGGCGGCCAAAGCATTGACCATGGTCTGCCAGTCGTAAAGTGCCTCAGGAGGCAGCAACTCGCGCAAGGCCGGCAGACCCGCCTGATGGCAGAGCAAGTGGCGCAGCGTCACGGATTCTTTACCGGCGGCGGCAAATTCGGGCCAGTAGCGGGCGACCGGGGCATCGAGTTGCAGCTTGCCTTCAGCCACCAATTGCAGCGCCGTCACGGCGGTGAAGGTTTTGGTGCAGGAGAACAGGTTGGCGATGGTATCGCTGTGCCAAGCCTCATGGCCGTCCTTGTCGGCGGTACCGGCCCAAAGGTCGAGGACGGTTTCACCACCGATCCGGATGCACAACGCCGCGCCGCGTTCCTGAGGATCGTCGAACAGCGCTGCAAACGCTTCACGCACCGCTTCGAACTTAAGCTCGTAATGACCCTGAATCTGCACCCGCAACTCTCCCGGATAAACGCTCTACAAAGTGGCCCGCATTGTTCCAGCCCTTGAGGGATTTGGGAACAGGATCGGGTCGGATGGTCGCCCGGTTATGGAAATGCCGCAGACATCAACGATGCGATCCCCGTGACGAGGGGGGCTTGCCCCCGTTCGACTGCGAAGCGGTCGCAAAAACCTGTATTTGCGGTGCATCTGTAGGCATGGGGGCCGCTTCGCGGCCCAACGGGGGCAAGCCCCCTCGCCACAGGTGTATCAGGAATCAATGGCCATTGCCCGAATGCCCACCCGCATGCCCTGCGCCCTTGCCCGGGCCTTTGCCTGCCTCGCCCTTCCTGCCACCCTCGACATCGTGACTGGCTTTATCCGCCTCAGCGCTGGCCTTCTCCGCCTCTTTGCCAAGCTGATCGATGATCTGCACATTGCTTTTACGCACACTGTCGACAAAGCCTTGGAACGGCAAATCAGTAATACCCACCAGACCGAAGTGCCCGTTCTCGCCATCCAGCAGACGACCGGTCACCGGCTGGTCGAGGTACTGGAACCAGTGCACCCCGACAATCGACGGTTCGCTCATTGCCTGTTTGAGGAAGTGAGCGTAAGCCGTGCCGCGGTCTTCCTCCTTCGCCAATTGCGTCACGCCACCCCAGAACGGGCCCCGATCTGCCGAGCCGAAGTTGAATTCGGTGATCAGCACCGGTTTGTCCAGACTGCGCAGTTTGGCGAAGTCGTAACCGTCCTGGGGTTGCAGGGTGTACATGTTGAAGCTCAACACGTCGCAGTATTGTGCACAGGACTCGACTGCCTCCGGGGAACTGACGGCAAAGCGACCACCCAGCAACAACTGGTTCGGCGCGTGCCATTTGAGCGAATCGGAAACGGTCTTGAAGTAGGTGTCGGCGAAGACCTTCTGGAAGTATTTGAAGTCGGCTTCGATTTCCGGGTGTTCGGCGCTCGGCTCCGGCGGCACGAAGCCTGGGTCTTCCATCAACTCCCAGGCAGGCAGATCAATGCCCCAGGCTTTCGACAACCCCGCCTGGTTGCGGTACTTGTCGCGCAGTTGCTTGAGGAAGGCGCGTTTGGCCGGCACGTCGGTGGTCATTTTCAAGGTGCCGTAGGCCAGCGCATAGCGGGCCTTCGGGTCATCGCCGGGACCGGCCCAGGCCAGTTCGTTGTCGGCGAAGTAACCGATCAGCCACGGATCGTCGCGATGGTCGCGAGCGGCGATGGCCACGGCGCGTTCGGTGGCCATGGCGAAACGCGGATCGAACGGGTCAGGCATGCCGCCCCACCAATCGGTGCCAGTGCTGATGCTGGCGTAATCGCCGACGATCGATAGCGGCAAGGTGTACGGCACACGGTCAGCGTTACCCAACACCGGTGCGCTCCAGTTGCCGAGGGTGTTGAACCCCCAGGCTTGCAGGCGATCGAGGGTATGACTGGCCCAGCGTTGTTCGTCGACAGTTACTTTGCAGGGTTCGGCGGCCGCCTTTTCGACCGTCGCTTCAACAGCCCCGGTCTTGGCCGCCTCGGCAACACCGGCTCCAGACTCGGTAGGCGCAGGCGCGGCTGATTGCTCGGCGGCCTTTTCAGCCGTCGCCTCTACCGCCTCGGCCTTGGCTGCTTCGGCAACACCAGCCTTAATGTCTCCGCCCGGTGCGCAAGGTTTGCCGTACAGCCGCTGCAGGTTGGCGCCATAAAAATCGTACCAACGACCGGCGTTGTAGGCTCGGCCCTGATCAACACCGTTGCCGCCACGGTTATCGCCTTCGCCATAGTGACTGGCCAAGGGTTCGTCGGGTTTAGGCAGGGACTCGAACATCCACTCGCGCCCGGCGACGTAGGTCTGGTTGACGCTCGGGGTCACGGTGTTGACGCCGAGGGAATAGAACGGATGCCCTTCCGGAGTCACCAGGTACCAGCGGCCATCACGCTTTTCGGTGCGGAAAAAGCCGCTGGCCTTGAACTCTGGGCCTTTGTTCAAGCCGCCGAACTTGTCCAGAGGCGCCTTCTCGCGCTCCGCCAGCCAGGTTTTCAGTTGTTGCTGCTCTTTGCCAGCGGAGGATTTCAGTTGTTCGTCGCTGCTGATCTTCTCCGGCCATTTGGCCCGGGTCGATTGACCGTAAGCGTCCACCAGGCCGCCATAAGCGGCTTTGGTCACGGCCTCGCCGTCCTGCACGCCGAAGCGCTCGAGCAGAATGCTTTGGGCGACTTTCGGCTGATCCATCGACAAGGTCACCGACACCACCTGGCTACGGTCCAGCTCACCGGTACTGCTGGCCAGCAATACACGCTGCCCTTCGAAATTGATCGGCATCGGCGGGCCGGCTTTCATGCCCTGGCTCAGCGGTGAACTCGGCTGCAGCGGTACCAGTAAGGTCTGCGCCGGGCCGGCCGGCAGATCGACACGGCTGACCAGAGTCTTGCCGTCGTTACTCTGGATTTTCACGTACAAGGTCACGGCCCAGTTCATCGCGCTCTGGATCCGCAGGCTCATGACGCCCGACTGCGACCAGTCCCAGGCACCGGTCTGCGGTGTCAGGCGCAAGGTCGTCTGGGCAGCCGGGTTGAAGGTCACGCGACGCAACACTTCACCTTCGGCCGTTTGCTCCGCATTGGATTGCGGCAGGCTGGCGTCCTGGGTCGCCACCTGAACCACGTCGGCGGGACGCACAAAGTTGAACAGCGTCTGCTGGCCGGCGGGGGCCGCCAGCAAAGGGGCTGCGAACATCAAGGCAAAAACGGCGGGCAACGAACGGCGAATCATAAGAACGTGGTTCTCCCTAACGACCATCAATGGGCCAGTGGAAAGGCAGTGGCAGTGAGGTAGACAACGCGGTGGGCAAATTTGCCCACCGGCGCATCAGGAAATTTCACGACGAAATGGCGGCAACGCATTGAGAATAGCTTTGCCGTAGCGCTGTGTGACCAAACGACGGTCAAGCAAGGTGATGGTGCCGCGGTCTTCTTCGGTTCGCAGCAGGCGACCGCAGGCCTGGACCAGTTTCAACGAGGCGTCCGGCACGGAGATTTCCATGAACGGATTGCCGCCACGGGCTTCGATCCACTCAGCCAGCGCGGCTTCGACCGGATCGTCGGGCACCGAGAACGGGATCTTGGCGATCACCACGTGCTCGCAGTAGGCACCGGGCAAATCCACGCCTTCGGCAAAGCTCGCCAGGCCGAACAGCACGCTGGAATCCCCGCCATCGACCCGCGCCTTGTGCTTGTTCAGGGTTTCCTGCTTCGACAGGTTGCCTTGAATGAACACTTGCTTGCGCCAGTCGCGATCCAGCCCGTCGAACACGTCCTGCATCTGTTTGCGCGAGGAGAACAGCACCAGGGTGCCACGGGAGCCCTCGACCAGTTCCGGCAAGTCGCGAATGATCGCCGCCGTATGGGCCGGTGCATCGCGCGGGTCGGCTTTCAGGTCCGGCACCCGTAATACGCCGGCGTCGGCATGATGGAACGGGCTCGGGACCACGGCGGTCACGGCGGTTTTCGGCAGGCCGGCGCGCATGCGGAAACGGTCGAAGGTGCCGAGAGCGGTCAGGGTCGCCGAGGTCACCAGCGCCCCGTAAGCCACGTTCCACAAGTTGCGCCGGAGCATTTCCGCCGCGAGGATCGGGCTGGCATTGACCTCGATGTCGAACAGCGAACCGCTTTCGGCCAGCGTCAGCCAACGGGCCATGGGCGGGTTATCTTCCGGGTCTTCGACGGTGAAGGCGGTCCACAACTCCCAGTTTCCCGAAGAGCGCGACAACAGGCTGCCGAACAGCGGATACCACTCTTCGGCCTGGTTGCTGGCGATGCCAATGTTGACCTCGCCGTCCATGCCTTCCTTGAGCAGTTCGGTAAGCCGGGTGAACAGGTCGGTCAGTCGGGCAAAGCCCTTCTTCAACTCGATGCCCATCTCACGCATATGTTCGGGAATCACCCCGCCGACGAAACGGTGACGCGGCCGCTCGCGACCTTCGACGTCTTCGCCGGGCTTGAAGTCGGCGACTTGCTCACAGGCACTGAACATGAACTGCTGCTGGGTCTTGATCTCCCGGGCCAGTTCCGGCACCTGTTCGATCAACTTGCCCAGATCCCCCGGCAGCGGGTGTTGGGCGAGCAATTTGGTGAGGTTCTTGGCGGTGGTCTCCAGCCAGTCGGCGGTGGAGCGCAAGCGTGTGTAATGGGCGAAGTGGCCGATGGCCTTGTCCGGCAGGTGATGACCTTCGTCGAACACGTAGATTGTGTCGCGCGGGTCCGGCAGAACCGCGCCGCCGCCCAGGGCCAGGTCGGCCAGGACCATGTCGTGGTTGGTGACGATCACGTCGACCTTGCCCATGCCTTCGCGGGCCTTGTAGAAGGCGCACTGGCCGAAGTTGGGGCAATGGCGGTTGGTGCACTGGCTGTGATCGGTGGTCAGGCGCGCCCAGTCGGCGTCTTCGAGCGCGGTGGACCAACTGTCGCGGTCGCCGTCCCACTTATTGCCGGCAAGTTTCTCGATCATGCTGGTGAACAGCTTCTGACTGGCCTCATCGACCTCGATCTTGAAGCCTTCTTCTTCGAACAGCTGTGCGGTAGCGGTTTGCGCGTGACCTTCCTGGAGCAACATGTCGAGCTTGGACAGGCACATGTAGCGCCCCCGCCCCTTGGCCAGGGCGAAGCTGAAATTCAGCCCGCTATTGCGCATCAGGTCGGGCAAATCCTTGTAGACGATCTGTTCTTGCAGGGCCACGGTGGCCGTGGCGATCACCAGACGCTTGCCAGCGGCCTTGGCGGCGGGGATCGCTGCCAGGCTGTAGGCCACGGTTTTGCCGGTACCGGTGCCGGCTTCCACCGCGACAATCGCGGGGTCGCCACTGCGCCGGCCTTCGTCGTCGGTGTCGATGTCACCGAGGACTTTGGCGATTTCGGCGATCATCAGGCGTTGGCCGTAGCGTGGCTTGAGGCTCTTGGCTTCGAGAAAACGCGAGTAGGCGCCCTGGATCGTGGTTTTGAGTTCAGTGCTGATCATTGATTGTCGGGCGCAAAAAACGCTGGATAAATTTTCAGTGGTTCGGATCGGCCGCTATCATACCCCGCTAATTAATCCCGCGCAGAACGGAGTACCCCAATGACACCTTTTGGCATCGTTTATACCCTGCATGTCCTGGCCGCCCTGGTCTGGGTCGGCGGCATGTTTTTCGCCTGGATGGTCCTTCGCCCCGCTGCGATGAAGGCGCTGGAAGGCCCTGCCCGGTTGAAGCTGTGGGTGGAAGTGTTTCAAGGTTTTTTCCGCTGGGTCTGGGTCGCGGTGGTGCTTTTGCCGATCAGCGGTGTGGGCATGATTCATTTGCAGTTCACCGGGTTTGAAGCGGCACCGCGGTATGTGCAGGCGATGATGGGATTGTATGTGGTGATGACCGCGTTGTTTATCCGGATTCAGGCGTTGCTGCTGCCGGAACTGCGCACGGCGGTGGCGGCTGAGGATTGGCCGACGGGCGCGGCGACGCTGGGCAAGATTCGCCGGTTGGTAGGGATTAACCTGATGGTCGGGTTGGTGCTGGTGGCGATTGCTGCGGCTCGGCCGATGTTCTGAGCAATGCATAGTCTCTGTGGCGAGGGAGCTTGCTCCCGCTCGGCTGCGTAGCAGTCGTAATCGATCACTGCGCACGTTCTGAAAGAACAGGGTCGCCGGCTTTGGGGCCGCTTCGCGACCCAGCGGGAGCAAGCTCCTTCGCCACAGGGGTTCTCGGTCGTTCTTACAACCGCTGAATGCTCACCGAGCCTGCCGCCCCGGCAGGCCCAGGCTGGCCATCGGCACCGGGGCGACCGCTCTTGCCGCCATCGGCTTTATAGACAATGCAGCCCTTGGCCTTGCCGCCCGCCCCCGGTTTGCCACCCGGTCCGGCCGCGCCACCGACTCCGCCCGCCACCTCGACCTTGATCTGCTCCGCCGGATAGTCACGCGGCACTTCCAGTCGAACCAGCGCCCCCGGCGCACCGGGTTGGCCGTCGCTGCCGTCACTGCCATCGAAGCCGCGACCGGCCTGGCCCCAGGTGCAACCCGGTGCTTGGCCGTTGGCCCCGTCAAGACCGACAAAACCCGGGGCGCCCGCGCCACCGCGAGCGTCTACCGACAATTGCGGCGCCTTCAGCGCTTTGATCTGCAAATTCAGATTGCGCCCGGAGCGGGCAGCCTTGAGATAAGTCCCGGGGGCGCCCCGCGCGGTGATCTGGCTGCCTTCGGCCAACTCGGCCCGGCTGACCTTCAACGCCAGAGCCTGTTCGCTCGGCACAATGGCGATCCGCGCTTCGCGTCCCAGGTGCAGCTCGCCGACCGTCACTTCGGTCACGTTCGAGGGAATCAGCAAGGTGCCGTAATCGGCGACTTCCAGTCGTTCCAGTTGCAGGGAGCTGGCGGTGTTGGGCAAGCGCATCAGCGAGTTGGTTTCAACACTCACCACCTGAGCGCAGGCCAATGGGCTGATGAGTGCGGCGAGCAGACAGAGTTTACGCATGGGAAGCCTTCGCAGTGGCCGGGGCCGGAATGGTTTGCAGGTGGAAAACGCCGAAAAAGACAATCTTCAGGCGATCACGCCAGGGGTGGGCTCGACCTTTGAGGCTGCGATTGCAGAACACCAGCTCCAGAAGATGAGCCAGCGCCAACAGGCTGCCAGCCAGATCGACCAACAGGTGCAGTGGACGAACAAACGGTATGAGCAGATTGACCAGCACCACCAACCAGAACAGCAGGGTCAACAACTTCCCCAGCCCCCAAAACACCTTCATACGCTCCCCCGTCGAGAATTATTATTTGCACGCACCATAACGGCTTACACGCGGGATAAGCCAGAGGGCAACGGAAAATTCTTCCGAAAGGCATCGAATGGCCGCCGGGTCAACCTTGACGGCCATCCGACGGCTCTATCACGGGCCTCTTGATCACGGAGCCTAGCGATTGATGTGCAACTCCACACGACGGTTTTTTGCCCGCCCTTCTTCCGTATCATTGTCAGCCACCGGCTGGGTTTCACCCCGTCCTTCGCTGGTGAGTTTGTTCGGCGCCAGCCCCCGGCTCAACAGGTAGGCCGCCACGCTGCTGGCACGACGTTCCGACAGCTGCTGGTTATAGGCGTCCGAACCCTGACTGTCGGTATGGCCGACGACCTTGACGCTCACCACATCGGCACTCTGCAATTTGGGCATCAACGAATCCAGCTCGCTGCGTGCCTCGGGCGTCAGGTCGGATTTGTTGTACGCGAACAACACATTACTGCTCAGCGTGATGACTTCGGATACCGGCGGTTCAGCAGGTTTTACGCTGGCCGGATATTGCGGTAGCGGGCAACCGTGATGATCGACAGGTGTATTGGCAGGCGTATCGGGGCAACGATCGCGTCGATCGAAAACACCATCACCGTCCTCGTCGCCATCCTGGGCGTAACAGACCAAGCCACCGGTCAAGATACCGAGCGCCGCTCCACCTGCCGCCCAACCGCCACTTTCGATCGCGCCCAGACCGCCGCCAACCAGTCCGCCAATGACACTGCAGATCGGCCAGGTACGTTGATTCAAGGGGGCGGTGCCATCGCTGTGAGTCGCGCAGCCGGTCAGAAGACTACCAAGCAGTAGAACCGGCAAGACGGTCCTTGTGAGAACGCTCATTGTGAATGCTCCTGTGTCACCGGCCCATACCGGTCACACAGGAGTAAAGACCCGCATCCGCGACTGCACAAGCCGCGGAATACAAGGGGGTTAGCGGTCGATTTTGATTTCCGTACGCCGGTTCAGCGCACGGCCTTCAGCGGTTTTGTTATCGGCCACCGGCTGGCTTTCACCGGCACCGGTCACAGACACGAAACTGCTGCGTGGCACGCCTTGGGAAATCAGGTACTCCACCACCGAATGGGCGCGTTTGTCCGACAGTTTCTGGTTGTATTTATCGCTGCCGACGCTGTCGGTATGACCGGTCACGGTCAACCGGGCGCTGGCGGGCTCCTGTTTCAGGCGCGTAGCAACGGTGTTGAGTACCTCTTTATCGGAAGGAGTGAGCTTGGACGAGTCGAACTGGAAGTGAACATCACGGATAACGATGACTTCTTCCTTGACCACCGCCTTCTCTTCGACCACCGGCGCAGGCGCGGGTGGAGGACAGCCGTCGGCATCGACTCGCACACCTCTCGGTGTGTGAGGGCACTTGTCGCGGCTGTCCGGCACACCATCGCCGTCTTCGTCGCCATCGCCATGCACCCAGCAATAAGCCGCTGCCGTGCCGCCGACCAGCAGCGCGCCATACCCCGCCCATGAAGAGCTCTCTGTCGCACCGAGCCCTGCACCGACGACACCACCGACCGCCGCACAGGTCGGCCAGTCGGTTTTCTGCAAACCTGCGCAACCAGTTAACACACTGGTTAGCAGAACCAAAGGTAATGCTGTCCGAACTATGCTCATCTAGTTTTCTCCTGAGGGATCGGCTAATAACCGATTTCAAGGAGTAAAGACCGGACTTTTAATCTCCGCCAGCAATAGGCCATTGCTGTTTTGCCTTATGTTCACGGAAGATCGGCGCTTTTTGCTTAAACACGCTCGACAAGACACGTTAATCTTGGCGTTCTGATTGAGGATCTTCGATGACTGCAAGTATTTCTTCGCGCACGCCCCAGCAGGCGTTGGCCGCATTGCTTGATCGTTACGCCCCGACGCGTCTGTTGCTGATTGGCGCCAGTGAGTTCCCCGCGCTCGAGGCATTCAAACTCGCGCACCCGGATAGCATCGTGGCTTTTGCCGCACCCGGAGCATTGCCGGCCGAACTGGCGGCGCAGCGGTTTGATCTGGCGCTGGTGGTCGATTGCCTCGAACACTTACCCAAGCGCGACGGCCTGAATCTGCTCGGCGGGATACGCAACCTCAATGCCAGTCGCATTGCGGTGTTGGCCGACTTGCCCGCCAGCGGTTGGCAGGAGACGGATTTTTTCTCCCTGGCCCTGCAAGCCAGCGAACGCTTCCAGCGCGACGATCAAGTGTTGACGTTGTTTACCTACGATCTGCTTGACTACAAACAGGTACCCGACTGGCTCAACTCACGCTTCTGGGCCAATCCGGAAAACTTCGGGAAATACTGGTGGTAACGCAATGAGTACATCCATTTGCCCTTGCGGCAGCGGCACGCTGCTCGATGCCTGCTGCGGTCATTACCATGCCGGCCATCCGGCCCCCAGCGCCGAAGTCCTGATGCGTTCGCGCTACAGCGCCTATGTGCTGGGGCTGGTCGACTATCTGGTGGCCACCACCCTGCCCGCGCAACAGGCCGGCCTGGATCGCCAGTCGATCAGCGACTGGAGCGCCCAGAGCACCTGGCTGGGCCTGGAAGTGGAAGGCGCCGAGGTCTTCGGCGGCCAGCCGGAGCACGCCTTCGTCACCTTCACCGCTCGCTGGCACGACGGCAGCGGCGAACACAGCCACCGCGAACGTTCGTCATTCGTGCAGAACGCCGGCCGCTGGTACTTCATCGACCCTACGGTGCCGCTCAAGGCCGGGCGCAACGATGCGTGCCCGTGCGCCAGCGGGCAGAAGTTCAAGAAGTGCTGCGCGAGTTATTTCGGCGCTTGAGGTGCCCCCTGTAGCAGCTGCCGAAAGCTGCGTTCGGCCGTAGCAGCTGCTACAGCGAGGCAGCTGCTACAAAGGGAGAAACACGACCATGATCACCGGACGATTCGCGCTCTATCTGTTCACTTTGCTGCTTCTGTTTTCAGGAGTCGGCGGCTGCGCCTCATGGTTCAGCAACGACTTGCCAGACCCGCAAGTGCATCTGGTCAAGGTCGAGGTGGTCCGGGCCAAGTTGCTGGAGCAGAAATTCCTGCTGCATTTTCGCGTCGACAACCCCAATGACGAAGACCTGACGGTGCGCGCCCTGGAATATCGCATTCATCTGGGGGACGTCCTGCTGACCGAWGGCGAGCACGAACATTGGTTCACCGTCGGCCCCAAGCACAGTGCCTACTTCAAGGTGCCGATCCGAACCAACCTGTGGCCCAGGGTTCGGGATGTGGTGAAACTGCTGAAAAAACCCGAGCAACCGATTCCCTATCGTCTGGAAGGCACACTTGAAACCGGTTTATTCATCGCGCACTACGTGCACCTGGCGCGCAATGGCGTGATAATCGCCGCCGATTTAATTCCGGAGTGACCCCGATGACCCAGCAACCCCACGTCCATGGCCCTGACTGCAACCACGATCATGACCATCACGACCACCATGATCACGACCATGGCCATGTCCACGGCCCAAACTGCGGCCACGCCCACCAGGAACCGGTGCGCAACGCCCTGAAAGACGTCGGTCGCAACGACCCTTGCCCCTGCGGCAACGGCAAGAAATTCAAGAAGTGCCACGGGGCTTGAGGATTCGGGCGAATAACTTCTTCGCCTGTTGAATCGCAAATCCCTGTAGGAGCGAGGCTTGCCCGCGAAAAGGGCGCCACGATCAATCAGAAAAACCGCGTCATCGTTCTTCGCGGGCAAGCCTCGCTCCTACAAGTTGATCTGCACCCCAAAAGTTGGACACCAATCCTAATTTTGGGGTCAGTTCAAGGTTTCAGTCGTTCATGAGAATGCTCGCGGCGCTAACGACCGTCGCATATTCCCCATGCAGATTCCCCAGCGACATCGCATGCACTTCTTCAGCTGAATGGGCATTGCCGAAAAAGTCCGCCTTGTCGAAGGTAAAGCACGCATCCTCCACAACCCACGCCTCAAACCCCAGATTCCCAGCCGTTCGCGCCGTGGATTCCACCGAGTTGTGCGTCGCCACGCCAACGATGATCAACTGATCGATCCCCGCCTCGCGCAAACTCGCTTCCAGCCCGGTCGAGCAAAACGCATCCGGCACTTGTTTCTGTATCAGCCACTCACCGATCGATGGCTGGAAGCGCTCCTGAAACTCCACCCCCGATTGCTGCGGCCAGAACACCGAATCCACAGAGCGGGACAGGTGCTGCACATGAATCACCGGCCGCCCGGTGCGACGCCAATGCCCCAATAACTCCAGGATGCGCTCTTCGGCCTGAGGGTTGTTTCGACGGCCCAACTTGGGATGCAGGATGCCTTTTTGTTGATCGATGATGATCAGCGCCGCGTTTGTCTTAAGTTCCATGCCGACTTTTCCCATGCGAGGCCATTGAATTTGCCGCACTACAGCATCGCCTCTTGCTACCGGCAAGCCAGCAAACGCAAACAGGACGACCTGATGCCGGCGATCACCGAAAAGAAATAACCCAGCCGCCGCTTGCGCGTCCACCTCCTGCTCACTAACGTAGCGCCTTTGTCGCGTCACTACCCCCGCAGGAGCTTTGCCATGGCCTCGCCAGCCCTTACACATTTTCTTCCCCGGTTCGGCGTTGCCGCAGCAGTGGCCGGTGTTTTGAGCCTGACCGGTTGTCAGACATGGAACGCCCAGGACACCCTCCCGCCCACCTCCGGCGTGCAAGCGCTGAAGGGCCTGGCGCAAAACGTTTCGGTTCGCCGCAATGCCATGGGCATGCCGCTGATCGAGAGCAACAGCTTCCACGATGCGCTGTTCACCCTCGGCTACGTGCACGCCAGCGACCGCATCAGCCAAATGGTCACTCTGCGCCTGTTGGCCCAGGGCCGTCTGGCGGAAATGTCCGGCGCGGACCTGCTCGATGCCGACCGCTACATGCGTGCGGTCAACCTGAAGAAAAGCGCGGATGAGCTGTATAAGGCCTCGTCGCCACGCCTCAAGCGTTTCTTCGAAGTCTATGCCCGCGGGGTCAACGCCTACCTGTTCCGCTACCGCGACAAGCTGCCGGCGGACCTCGCGGCCACTGGCTACAAACCTGAATACTGGAAACCGGAAGATTCGGCGCTGATTTTCTGCCTGCTGAACTTCAGCCAGTCGGCGAACCTGCCGGAAGAAATTTCCTCGCTGATGCTGGCCCAGACTGTCAGCACCGACAAACTGGCGTGGCTGACCCCGTCCGCTCCCGACGAAAAACTGCCGGTGGCTGAAGCTGAAAAACTTCAGGGCATCAAACTCACCGGACAAATCCCGGGGCTGAACGAAATCAGCAAAGCCACTGGTCAACTGTCGGATCTGAATCTGCTGGGCGCTACCTCCTCGAACAACTGGGCGATCGCCCCGCAACGCAGCCGCAGCGGCAAGAGCCTGCTGGCCAGCGACAGCCATGGACCGTTGGGCGTCCCGTCGCTGTTCAGTTACGTGCAGATTCGCGCGCCGAAATACCAGGCCTCCGGCGTAACCATTGCCGGGTTACCGATGGTGCTCGCTGGTTTCAACGGCAAAGTGGCGTGGAGCATGACCTCGGTCATGGGCGACAACCAGGACGTGTTCCTGGAAAAAATCAAACGCCAGGGCAATGGCCTTTCCTACGAAGTGGGCGGCAAATGGCAGCCGGCGATCGTGCGCAACGAAACCTATTTCGTCAAAGGCCAGCGGCCGATTCGCGAAGCGGTGTACGAAACCCGCCATGGGCCACTGCTCAACAGCGCTCAGGGCACGGCGCTGGCGAATGGTTTCGGCCTGGCCCTGCAGGCGCCGGACTTCACCGATGACAAAACCCTGGACGCCTTTTTCGACCTGTCCCGGGCGCAGAGTACCGAGAGAGCGTCGGACGCTAGCCGTGAAATCCGCGCCATCGCCCTGAATCTGGTGTTTGCCGATGCCAGCAATATCGGCTGGCAAGTCACCGGGCGCTACCCGAACCGTCGCGAAGGCGAAGGCTTGCTGCCGTCGCCGGGCTGGGAAGGTCGCTACGACTGGGACGGTTACGCCGACCCGATGCTCCATCCGTATGACCAGGACCCGGCGCAGGGCTGGCTCGGCACCGCCAACCAGCGGGTCATTCCCCATGGCTACGGCATGCAGCTGTCCAATTCCTGGGCGGCGCCGGAGCGTGGCGAACGCATGGCCGAACTGGCGGGCGTGGGCAAACACGACACCCGCAGCCTGATCGCCATGCAATACGACCAGACCACCACCTTCGCCGCCAAGCTGAAGAAGATGTTTGAAGCGCCGGGCATGGCCCAGCCACTCAAGCAGGCCATCGAAGCGTTGCCGGTGGCCGATCGCGGCAAGGCTCGCGAGGCGTATACCCGCTTGATGGCCTTCGACGGCAAACTCAGCCCGACCTCCGCCGACGCGGCGATTTACGAGCTGTTCCTGCAGGAAAGTACCAAACAGATTTTCCTCGACGAACTGGGCCCGGAAAGYAGCCCGGCGTGGAAAGCCTTTATCGCCAACGGCAAATTATCCTACGCGGCCCAGGCCGATCACCTGCTTGGGCGTGAGGACAGTCCGTTCTGGGATGACGTGCGCACCGCGCAGAAAGAAGACAAACCGGCGATCCTGGCCCGTAGCCTGGCGGCTGCGATCAGCGCGGGCGACAGCCAGTTGGGCGGCGATCACAAAGCCTGGCAGTGGGGCAAACTGCACCGCTACGAGTGGAAAAACGCCAGCGGCCAGACCGTGCGCGGTCCGCTGGCGGCCGGCGGCGATCACACTACGCTCAACACCGCCTCGTTCGCCTGGGGTCAGGACTTCAACACCACGCAGGCCCCGGCCATGCGCTTTATTGTCGACTTCGGCCAGGCCGAACCGCTGATGGGCCAGAACGCTACCGGCCAATCCGGCAACCCGGCCAGCCCGCACTATCTCGACAGCGTCGATCCATGGCTCAAAGGTCAATACATGAGCCTGCCGATGCAGCCGCAGAACTTTGACAAGGTGTATGGCAAGACGCGGTTGACGCTGACGCCTGGCAAGTAACATCAAAAGATCGCAGCCTGCGGCGGCGCCTACAGGGGATTCGCACCCATCTGTAAGCGCTGCCGCAGGCTGCGATCTTTTGTTATTAATCTCTGTGAAAATAAATAGAACTTCTCGTTTCGGGCAAACCTCCTAGCTAACAGGCCTCTCCATTCTGGTAACAATATGGACCTTGTTATCGCACGTCCTGAAGGTTTGTACTGCCCGCCCGGGGATTTCTATATCGACCCGTGGCACCCCGTCGAGCGCTCAGTCATCACCCACGCTCATAGCGACCATGCTCGCCGTGGCAACCAACACTATCTGGCGGCGGCACCGGGTGCGGGCATTCTGCGCGCGCAGCTGGGCCAGGACATCAACCTGCAAACGCTGCCCTATGGCGAGCCATTGCTGCACCATGGCGTAAAACTGAGTTTTCACCCCGCAGGCCACATGCTCGGCTCAGCCCAGGTGCGGCTGGAATGCGGCGGTGAGGTTTGGGTCGCCTCCGGTGATTACAAAACAGAGCCCGACGGCACCTGTGCACCGTTCGAACCGGTGCGCTGTCACACCTTCATCACAGAATCGACGTACGGCCTGCCAATTTACCGTTGGCAACCCCAGGCGCAGATCCTTGCCGAGATCAATCAGTGGTGGCAGTCCAACGCCGCAGTCGATAAAACCAGCGTGCTGCTCTGTCATGCTTTCGGCAAGGCTCAGCGGATTCTTCATGGCCTCGATGCCGGCCTGGGCCCCATCCTGGTGCATGGTGCGGTTGAGCCGATCAATCAGTTTTATCGTCAGAGCGGCATTCATTTACCGCCAACGATTTATGCCAGCGAAGTAAAAAAGCAGGACCCGATGATGCGCAAAGCTCTGGTCCTCGCGCCGCCTGCAACGGGTACCGGCAATTGGGTACGGCGCTTCGGCGACTACAGCGATGGCCTCGCCAGCGGTTGGATGCGTTTGCGCGGCACGCAGCGGCGGCATGGCGTGGATCGTGGTTTCGTGTTGTCCGATCACGCCGATTGGCCCGGCCTGCTCTGGACCATCGAACAGTCCGGGGCCGAACGGGTGAAGGTCACCCATGGATCGATCGGAGTGCTGGTACGGCATCTGCGCGAACAGGGCCTCGATGCCATGGGGTTGCGCACCGAATACGGCGACGATGAGAACAACGCAGCCTTCGAACCCGAGAGCGCCGAGGTGCAGGCATGAAAGCCTTCGCCGAGCTGTATGCCGAACTCGATGCCACCACCTCAAGCGACGCCAAACTGGCGGCGATGCAGCATTACTTCGCCCAGGCCACGCCCGAAGATGCCGCCTGGGCGGTGTATTTGCTGGCCGGCGGGCGGCTTCGGCAATGGGTGCCGGTACGGGTGCTGCGCGACATGGCAATCGCGTGTTCCGGGCTCTCGCCCTGGTTGTTCGAGGAAAGCTACCAGGCGGTGGGTGATCTGGCGGAAACCATTTCGCTGGTGCTGCCCGAAACGCCTCACACGTCTACCGACAGACTGACGGTGTGGATTGAGGACAAACTGTTGCCACTGCGCAGCGCGCCCCCGCGGGTCCTCGCTGAACGCCTGCCCGCGCTGTGGGCGCAACTGGATCGCCAGGGCCTGATGCTGTGCATCAAACTGATCACCGGCAGTTTCCGTGTCGGTGTCTCCAAATCGCTGGTCACCCGCGCCGTGGCAGCAATGGCCGGGCTCGACGGCAAACGCGTGGCCCAGCGACTGGTGGGTTACACCGCCCCGTCACACCGCCCGAATGCCGCGAGTTACCTGAAGCTGATTGCCCCCGAAGCACCCGATGAACACGCCCAACGGGGTGGCCAACCCTACCCGTTCTTCCTTGCCCATGCGTTGTCGCAACCGGTTGAGCAGTTCGAAGCGCTGCTCGGCCCGGCCAGCCAATGGCAAGTGGAGTGGAAATGGGACGGCATCCGCGCCCAAGTGGTCAAGCGCGATGGGCGCTTGTGGGTCTGGTCGCGAGGCGAAGAACTGGTGACCGAACGGTTCCCCGAACTGGGCAGCCTGATTCACGACTTGCCCGACGGCACGGTGATCGACGGTGAAATCGTCGCCTGGAAAACCGCGCCCTCGGGCTCTGGGAACGCTTGCGAGCGGCAATCGCCTGCGTCGCTGGCGGTGCAGCCTTTCGCCCTGCTGCAAAAACGCAGCAGCCGTCACACGCTGGACAAGAAAATCCTCGATGAGGTGCCCGTGGTCATTCAGGCCTTTGACCTGCTCGAATGGCAGGGCCAGGATTTGCGCAACCAGACTCAGGCCATGCGCCGCACTCAGTTGGAACACCTCATCACCACCTGCGCAAACCCGGTGTTACTTGCCTCGCCCATGTTGATCGGCGAAGACTGGTTCGACCTCGCCCGCCAACGGGAAGCCTCTCGCAAACTGAAGGTCGAAGGCATGATGCTCAAGGCCCGCGATGCGCAGTATGGCGTCGGGCGGAACAAAGACACGGGCGTGTGGTGGAAATGGAAAGTCGACCCGTTCAGTGTCGATGCGGTGCTGATCCATGCGCAGCAGGGTCATGGCCGCCAGGCCAGTCTCTACACTGATTACACTTTCGCCGTTTGGGACGGCCCACCCTGTGCCTGCGAGCGGACACTGGTGCCTTTCGCCAAGGCCTACTCCGGGTTGACCAACGAAGAAATCCGCCAGATCGACAGCCTCGTGCGCAAGACCACGGTGGAAAAGTCCGGATCTGTGATCCGTGTGAAACCAAGCCTGGTGTTTGAGCTGGGATTCGAGAGCATTGCCCCGTCGAAACGGCACCCGAGCGGGATTGCAGTGCGGTTTCCGCGGATATTGCGCTGGCGGCAGGACAAGTCGGTGGAAGAAGCTGACAGCCTGGCGACGTTGCAGGATTTACTGGCTTGATCCGACTCTTGTGGCCCCTGCCTTTGTAGCAGCTGGCGAAGCCTGCGTTCGGCGGCGTAGCCGTCGTGCATCCAGCTGATGCGGTCCGCCTGACGCACCGCAAGTTCTGATTTTGCGACTGCTGCGCAGCCGAACGCAGCCTCGCAGGCTCGACAGCTGCTACACAAATAGCATCAAGATTTAATGGGTATCAGCTTCCCTGTGCACCATCCAGACGCAAGAATCTGGCAGCGCCCGTTTTCGTGCACAAATCGTGCTTTGCCATTTCCTGTGCCACCTTTTAAAACGCTTGTTCGGGACTCTGGTTCGGAAATTGCTACTTTTAATAGGTCTTACGCTTTTCAGTAACAGTACTTCTGCGCCACAAGCGCTCATATTGGTTCTTAGGGATTGAATAATGAAAAAAGCATTGCTGACCCTTTCTGCACTGGCGTTGTGCATGGCTGCCGGCTCCGCGCTGGCAAAGGAATACAAAGAATTGCGTTTTGGTGTTGACCCTTCCTATGCGCCGTTCGAATCCAAGGCAGCCGACGGCAGCCTGGTGGGCTTCGACATCGACCTGGGCAATGCAATCTGCGCCGAGCYGAAGGTCAAGTGCAAATGGGTCGAAAGCGATTTCGACGGCATGATCCCAGGCCTCAAGGCCAATAAATTCGACGGTGTGATCTCTTCGATGACCGTCACGCCGGCTCGCGAAAAAGTCATCGACTTCTCCAGTGAGCTGTTCTCCGGCCCTACCGCCTACGTGTTCAAGAAGGGCTCCGGCCTCACCACTGACGTCGCCACGCTGAAGGGTAAAACCGTCGGTTACGAGCAAGGCACCATTCAGGAAGCCTATGCCAAAGCCGTGCTGGACAAGGCCGGCGTGAAAACCCAGGCCTACGCCAACCAGGATCAGGTGTATTCCGACCTGACTTCCGGTCGTCTCGACGCCGCGATCCAGGACATGCTGCAAGCCGAACTGGGCTTCCTGAAGTCGCCAAAAGGCGCCGATTACGAAGTCAGCAAGCCTGTCGACAGCGAATTGCTGCCAGCCAAAACTGCTGTCGGTATCTCGAAAGGTAACAAAGACCTCAAGGCACTTCTGGACAAAGGTATCRAAGCGTTACACGACGATGGCACCTACGCCACCATTCAGAAGAAACACTTTGGCGATCTGAATCTGTACAGCGGCAAGTAATGCCCGGCGCCCATCTCGCGATGGGCGCTTTTTTCACCCGATCAGGTTGCTGATTTATGTTTGAAAACCTATTACAAAACCTGGGGCTCTCAGCCTTCAGCCTTCAGGGCTTCGGTCCGTTGCTGTTGGAAGGCACTTGGATGACCATCAAATTATCGGTGTTGTCGCTGTTGGTGGCCGTGTTGCTCGGCCTGCTGGGCGCCAGTGCCAAGCTGTCAAAAGTCAAACTGCTGCGCGTGCCGGCGCAGATCTACACCACGCTGATTCGCGGGGTACCAGACCTGGTGCTGATGCTGCTGATCTTCTACAGCCTGCAAACCTGGCTGACCTCGTTAACCGACCTCATGGAATGGGAATACATCGAGATCAACCCGTTCAGCGCCGGGGTCATCACCCTGGGCTTCATTTATGGCGCGTACTTCACCGAAACGTTCCGCGGGGCGATCCTCGCCGTGCCACGGGGCCAGGTCGAAGCCGCCACCGCCTATGGCCTCAAACGTGGCCAGCGTTTCCGTTTCGTGGTGTTCCCGCAAATGATGCGCTTCGCCCTGCCGGGCATCGGCAACAACTGGATGGTGATGCTCAAGGCCACCGCGCTGGTCTCGATCATCGGYTTGGCCGACCTGGTCAAGGCGGCGCAGGACGCCGGTAAAAGCWCCTATCAACTGTTYTAYTTCCTGGTGCTGGCCGCMTTGATYTACYTGCTGATCACCAGTGCCTCCAACGTCGTCCTGCGCTGGCTCGAACGCCGCTACGCCGCCGGTGCCCGGGAGGCCGTACGATGATCGAACTCTTGCAGGAATACTGGAAACCCTTCCTTTATACCGACGGCTACAACATCACCGGCCTGGCCATGACCATGTGGCTGCTCAGTGCGTCGATCTTCATCGGCTTTCTGGTGTCGATCCCGCTGTCCATCGCCCGGGTTTCCCCCAAGCTCTACCTGCGCTGGCCGGTGCAGTTCTACACCTATCTGTTTCGGGGTACGCCGCTCTATATTCAGCTGCTGATCTGTTACACCGGCATCTACAGTCTGGCGGCCGTGCGCGCGCAGCCCGTCCTTGATGCGTTCTTTCGCGATGCGATGAACTGCACGATCCTGGCTTTTGCCCTGAACACCTGTGCCTACACCACGGAAATCTTCGCCGGGGCGATTCGCAGCATGGCTCACGGCGAAGTCGAGGCGGCCAAGGCCTACGGTCTGTCTGGCTGGAAGCTCTATGCCTACATCATCATGCCGTCGGCGCTACGTCGCTCGTTGCCTTACTACAGCAACGAAGTGATCCTGATGCTGCACTCGACCACCGTGGCGTTCACCGCGACCATCCCGGATGTCCTGAAAGTCGCGCGCGACGCCAACTCGGCGACCTTCCTGACCTTCCAGTCGTTCGGCATCGCCGCGCTGATCTACCTGACCGTTACCTTTGCGCTGGTCGGCCTGTTCCGCCTCGCCGAACGCCGATGGCTGGCCTTCCTCGGGCCGACTCACTAGGACAATTCGTACATGCGCCACCAGATTCATGACCTGCTGGCCCCACTGCCGGGGACCGTGCGACAGATCCACAGCTTTCACTTCGGCCCCCAGGCGGCCAAAGGCAAGATCTACATCCAGTCCTCCCTGCACGCCGATGAACTGCCCGGCATGCTGGTGGCCTGGCACCTCAAACAGCGTCTGGCGGAGCTGGAAGCCGCCGGTCGGCTGCGCAGCGAAATCGTGCTGGTGCCCGTGGCCAACCCGGTCGGCCTGGAACAAGTGTTGATGGACGTTCCATTGGGCCGTTACGAGCTGGAAAGCGGGCAGAACTTCAATCGCTGGTTCGTCGACTTGAGTGAAGAAGTCGGCAACGAGATCGAAGGCTTGCTGGGCGACAATCCACAACGCAACCTCGAACTGATCCGCAGCAGCCTGCGCGACGTATTGGCGCGCCATACCGCCAGCACGCAACTGCAATCCCAACGCCTGACCCTGCAACGACTGGCTTGCGATGCGGACATGGTGCTGGACCTGCATTGCGATTTCGAAGCCGTGGCACACCTCTACACCACGCCCGAAGCCTGGCCTCAGGTCGAGCCGCTGGCGCGTTACATCGGTGCCGAAGCCAGCCTGTTGGCCACCGACTCTGGTGGCCAGTCATTCGATGAATGCTTCACCCTGCTCTGGTGGCAGTTGAAAGAACGCTTCGGCGAGCATTTCGATATTCCGCTGGGCAGCTTTTCGGTCACCGTCGAATTGCGCGGTCAGGGCGACGTTAATCACCCGTTGGCCAGCCTCGACTGCCAAGCGCTGATCGATTATCTGATTCACTTCGGCGCGATTGCCGGTGAGCCGGCGCCCTTACCGGAACTGCCCTACCCGGCCACGCCGCTGGCCGGCGTCGAACCGGTCGCGACACCCGTGGGCGGACTGCTGGTGTTTACAGTCCTGCCCGGGGAATACCTGGAGGCCGGGCAACTGATCGCCGAAGTCATCGACCCGATCAATGATCGCGTCACCCCTGTTCATTGCACCGTCGCCGGGCTGATGTACGCCCGTTCGCTGCGGCGCATGGCCACTGCCGGCATGGTAATCGCCCACGTCGCGGGCACCGAAGCCTATCGCAGCGGCTATCTACTTTCGCCTTGAGGATGCATGCCCCATGTACAAACTGACCATCGAAGGCCTGCATAAAAGCTATGGCGATCATCAGGTGCTCAAAGGCGTTTCGCTCAAGGCCAAAACCGGCGACGTTATCAGCCTGATCGGCGCCAGCGGCTCGGGCAAAAGCACCTTTTTGCGCTGCATCAACTTTCTAGAGCAACCCAACGACGGCACCATGAGCATGGACGGCCAGAACATCCGCATGGCCAAGGACCGTCACGGCATCCATGTGGCCGACCCCGATGAGCTGCAACGGATCCGCACCCGCCTGGCCATGGTGTTCCAGCACTTCAACCTGTGGAGCCACATGACGGTGCTGGAAAACATCACCATGGCCCCGCGGCGGGTGCTCGGTTGCACCAAGGCAGAAGCCGAGGACCGCGCCCGACGTTACCTCGACAAGGTTGGCCTGGCGCCGCGTGTGGCGGATCAGTACCCGGCGTTCCTGTCGGGCGGTCAGCAACAACGGGTGGCCATTGCCCGTGCGCTGGCCATGGAACCTGAAGTCATGCTGTTCGACGAACCAACCTCAGCACTCGACCCGGAACTGGTGGGCGAAGTGCTCAAGGTAATTCAGGGCCTGGCCGAGGAAGGCCGGACCATGATCATGGTCACCCATGAAATGAGCTTCGCCCGCAAAGTGTCGAGCCAGGTGCTGTTCCTGCATCAGGGGCTGGTGGAAGAAGAAGGCGCGCCGGAAGACGTGCTGGGCAATCCGAAGAGTGAGCGGTTGAAGCAGTTCTTGAGCGGCAACCTCAAGTAAAACGCCACCTTCCCGTGGGAGCGAGCGATGCTCGCGCCCACAAAAGCGGGTATCAGACCACAGGTGCGGGAGGTGGCTCATCCGGCAGGGTGGGCTCTCCGGGTTCTGTCGGATCTTCATTGGGGGTGTCGGGATCAGGCTGATGGGGGATGCCCCCTGCCATGCTGACTGGCGGATGCGCCAACAAGGACCAGGCCAGCACACCAACCTGATTGGGCTCGAGCCTTGCCAGTTCGGCACTTATTCGCGGATCGATCTTCATGAAGCACTCCTGAGCGATGGCCCGATCCGCCTTGCGCGAATCGGAGCAGTACACCCCATAGAGTGTACGCCCGCCCAGGAATTCCAACGGTTTGTCAGACGGTTGACTCAGGTACGCGGCAGGGTCACGCCACGCTGGCCCTGATACTTGCCGCCACGGTCCTTGTAGGACACTTCACATTCCTCGTCGGACTCGAGGAACAGCATCTGCGCAACGCCTTCGTTGGCGTAGATCTTCGCCGGCAGGTTGGTGGTGTTCGAGAACTCCAGGGTCACATGGCCTTCCCACTCGGGCTCGAGCGGAGTCACGTTGACGATGATGCCGCAGCGGGCGTAGGTGCTCTTGCCCAGACAGATGGTCAATACGTTGCGCGGAATGCGGAAGTATTCGACGGTACTGGCCAGGGCGAAGGAGTTTGGTGGGATGATGCACACGTCGCTGTGGATGTCGACGAAGCTGCCAGCGTCGAAGTTTTTCGGATCGACGATGGCCGAATTGATGTTGGTGAACACCTTGAAATGATTGGTGCAACGCACATCGTAGCCGTAGCTCGACACACCATAGGAGATCACACGACTGTCGTCACTGCCGCGCACCTGACGTTCCACGAAAGGCTCGATCATGCCGTGCTCTTGCGCCATGCGGCGAATCCACTTGTCCGATTTGATGCTCATGGCGGGTGTCCTGAATAGCGAGGCGGAAAAATTCTGTCCGGCATCTTACCGGGCAGGCGCTCCGGGTTCAAAGTCTGGGAGACAATTCTCGCCGTTCCCCCGTGAATTCCGGGGCCTCACCGCCATGTTATTAACCGTCAGTCATTAAAAAAGAGAAACCTTCGCACGAACCATTGGCACGTTCCGGAAAAAGGGTTAAGGTGGCGCCACTGTGCTGCTTGTGTCACTGAGAATCTCTACACGATATGTTGAATTTCGATCCAACCATCTACAAGAATTTTTCCTGCTCTTTGCACTCAGTCTCGGCCAGGGTTCTTCCTGAGTCGCAGTTATCTTTGTTCAAGGAGTTACACCATGTCTAATCGCCAAACCGGTACCGTTAAGTGGTTCAACGATGAAAAAGGCTTCGGCTTCATCACTCCACAATCCGGTGACGACCTGTTCGTTCACTTCAAAGCTATCCAATCCGACGGCTTCAAAAGCCTGAAAGAAGGCCAACAGGTTTCTTTCATCGCTACCCGCGGTCAGAAAGGCATGCAAGCTGAAGAAGTTCAAGTTATCTAACTTGTACTTGCTTTAGTAAAAGGCCCCGCCCTTAAAAGCGGGGCTTTTTTGTGCCTGTGTGTTTTGTGAGGCAACAAAAAATCGCACCCTTCGGCGGCACCCACAAGTGTGGAGCTGCCGAAGACTGCGATCTTTTGATCTTCCAGCGTGTTACCAGGCCACGCCAAACCCTGCGGTATATCGGGTCTTGCTCAGGTCAGCCTCATCGCTGCCGCTGATAATGTCTCTCTCAGCCTTCAGATTCAGCGATGCCCAATCAGTGACTTTGTAGCGCAGACCGACCTCGGCATCGAGGGCGTAATCCGCGACACCCGACAAAGGCTTACCCACCTCACCCTTGGTGAAGAACTCAACCTTCTTGCCGACCAGATAACGGTTGTAGTCCCACTTCATCGCCAAGGAATAGAAATTTTCCTTGCGGCCATTGGAATACTCATAGTCGGTGTTATTCAAGAGCGACCCTAGGGAGAAGGCGCCCAGTTCGTCATCCCAGAACTGATAACCGGGGCCGGTACCGATGGTGCGCTGCCGGGACAGCTCTTCGACCTTGTCGCGCTTGTAATTCAAACGACCTTGCCAGAACCACTTATCGGTAAGGAATCGGTCCAGAGAATACTCGGCACGCCAGTTATCAGTGGTAACGACGCTATCCTGGAACTCGCGGTTGTACTCACCTTCCGCCGTATGACGCCACCGACCATGACGCGCGCTGGTTTTGAAGCCGACATCATAATCATCGGTATCTTTTTCGGCCCGCCGATAATCCAGGGCCATGTCGACATTACCCTTCCACACCAAATCCTCGACCACCGGCTTGGGCTTGAGCATCTGCTGAATGCTGGCCAACTCCACAGTCTTGGGGCCATCGCCGTTGGCCAGGATGACCTTGCCGTCCTCCGCCGCATGCAGCGACTTGGCCTTCTCGCCAGTGTAAGCATCCTGTTTGACCAACATTTGCTGATCGCTTTCCAGGGTTTTGACCTCTTTCCAGTCAATCGGAACCGCACCGGCATACGGGGTCTGGATCAACAGCTTGCCGCCATCGAAGAGCGTAATCTTGCCGCTCAGCTTGTCACCGTTCTTCAACCAGACCGTATCGGCGAGCAAGGGAGTGGATGCACTGACGACAGCGAGGCACAGTAAGGTTCTGGGCAACATAAGCGAATCAAAAGCTCAACTTTGCGAAAAAAAATCGGCAWTATTCTTGGAAATAAGGCCCTGGCAAGGACTGACCCGGCTATTTCTATTGAGTTCATTTCTCAACTGACAATCCAGGATTTACCCTACAGACGGTCAATGCGTATTTTTTTCAGGAACCCGGACGTGACCGACTCAACCGCTGAAACCGAAAGCGCAGCGCAAATCCGACGCACGGCGCTCTACCTGACCCTGGCACAAGTGCCCGAGGGCAAAGTCGTGAGTTACGGTCAGCTCGCCGAACTGGCGGGACTGGGTCGCGCCGCCCGCTGGGTCGGGCGAACATTGAGCCAACTGCCCGGTGACACTAAATTGCCCTGGCATCGCGTGCTGGGTGCCGGCGGTCGGATCAGCCTGCCTGCAGGCAGCCCTTCAGGGGATGAACAGCGGGCCCGATTGCGCATGGAAGGCATCAGTGTTCTGAACAATCGTGTTGATATTCAGCGCCATGGCTGGCGCCCGGTAGAGCACAGCGGTTAGAGTGCGCGCTTTGTTTCCGTAATTCTTGAGGCAGACTCCAGCCCATGCCCCGTAAAACCTGGCGCGCCGCGCTCGCCGCCTATGCCAGCCCCTCGACGCTCGTGCTGTTGCTGCTTGGTTTCGCCGCCGGCCTGCCCTACATGCTGGTGTTTTCGACGCTTTCAGTCTGGCTGCGCGAGGCCGGTGTTGCCCGCGAAACCATCGGCTATGCAAGCCTGATCGGCCTGGCCTACGCCTTTAAATGGGTCTGGTCCCCGCTGCTCGACCAGTGGCGCCTACCCCTGCTCGGCAAGCTGGGCCGACGACGCTCCTGGCTGGTGCTGGCCCAGGCACTGGTGATCCTCGGCCTGATCGGCATGGGTTTCTGCGACCCGCAAAAACACCTGTCCTGGCTGATCGCCATCGCTGTGGTAGTCGCCTTTGCTTCGGCAACGCAAGACATTGCCATCGACGCCTATCGCCTGGAAATCGTCGACGATACCCGCCAGGCTGCACTGGCGGCCAGCTACATGGCCGGTTATCGGGTCGCGGCCCTGCTGGCAACGGCGGGCGCGCTGTTTTTTGCCGAAGGCTTCGGCTCCACCGGTTTCAACTACAAACATGCGGCGTGGACTGGCACCTATCTGCTGTTCGGCATCTTGATGATCCCGGCGCTGCTGACCTCCTTCTTCATGCGCGAACCGCCGGTGCCACTGCGCACTCAGCTTCAGGCCGGACGCTACAGCTTCGTGCACCAGCTGGCGTCGGTGTTCGTGCTGATCGTACTGCTGGTGTCCGTACCGGCCATGTTCACCCAGTTCTACAACACCGACTTCGCCAGCGTGCTATTCAACGGCGTCAGCCTGCTCGACCTGTTGCTCGAAGACCGCGCATTCCTGCGGGCAATCCTCTATACCACGCTCACCGCCCTGTGCTTGTCGGCCATGGGCCGCCGTGGCCTGGCGCCGGTGCTGACGCCGGTCAACGACTTCATTCTGCGTTACCGCTGGCAAGCCCTGCTGCTGCTTGGGCTGATCGCCACCTACCGGATGTCCGATACGGTCATGGGCGTGATGGCCAACGTGTTCTACATCGACCAAGGGTTCACCAAGGATCAGATTGCCAGTGTCAGCAAGATTTTCGGCCTGATCATGACATTGGTCGGCGCCGGTATGGGCGGCCTGCTCATCGTGCGCTTCGGCATTCTGCCCATTCTGTTCATCGGCGGTGCCGCATCGGCGGCCACTAACCTGCTGTTCCTGATGCTCACGGACATGGGCGCCAATCTGCGGATGCTGATCGTCACCATTTCCCTGGACAACTTCAGCTCGGGCCTGGCGACTTCGGCGTTCGTCGCTTACCTGTCGAGCCTGACCAACCTCAAATTCTCCGCGACCCAGTACGCCCTGCTCAGCTCGATCATGCTCTTGTTGCCTCGCCTGATCGGCGGCTATTCAGGGGTCATGGTGGAAAAATTCGGCTACCACAACTTCTTCCTGATCACTGCCCTGCTGGGCGTTCCGACGCTGCTGTTGATCGCCTTGCACTGGTTCCAGGAAAACCGCCGTGCCGGTCCGACCCCGACACCTGAACCGGCTCAGACCCCGGTCACGGAAGAATCGCAGCCTCTTTGATACAGGACGCAGAGGGCGAGCAGATTCTCGCCCTCCAGCCACACAGCCGGCCGCACGCCTGTACGCCAGCAGATCTCGCCCGTACAATGCCCCATTACTTCTCGTTATCAGCAACCGACAACGGCCAACCATGCGCACCAGTCAATTTTTGCTCGCCACACAGAAAGAAACGCCTTCCGACGCGGTCGTCATCAGCCATCAGCTGATGCTGCGCGCCGGCATGATCCGCAAACTCGCCTCGGGCCTGTACACCTGGCTGCCGATGGGCTTGCGAGTGATGCGCAAGGTCGAAGCCATCGTGCGTGAAGAAATGAACGCCGCCGGTTCTCTCGAAGTGTTGATGCCGAGCACTCAACCGGCTGAGCTGTGGCAGGAATCGGGTCGCTGGGAAGAATACGGCCCTGAATTGCTGCGCTTCAAGGATCGCCACGGTCGCGACTTCTGCGCCGGCCCGACTCACGAAGAGGTCATCACCGACCTGATGCGCAACGAGTTGAGCAGCTACAAACAGCTGCCGATCAACCTGTATCAGATCCAGACCAAATTCCGTGACGAAATCCGCCCACGCTTCGGTTTGATGCGTGGCCGCGAATTCATCATGAAGGACGCCTACTCGTTCCATGCCGACCAGGCATCGCTGCAGGTCACCTACGACCGCATGCACCAGGCGTACTGCAACGTGTTCACCCGCCTGGGCCTGAAATTCCGTCCGGTTGAAGCCGACAACGGCTCCATCGGTGGCGCCGGTTCCCACGAGTTCCACGTACTGGCCGAGTCCGGCGAAGACGACATCGTCTTCAGCAACGGTTCCGACTACGCCGCGAACATCGAGAAAGCCGAAGCCGTACCGCGGGAAACCTCTCGTCCACTGCCTGCCGAAGAGCTGCGTCTGGTCGACACGCCGAACGCCAAGACCATTGCGCAACTGGTCGAAGGCTTCAACCTGCCGATCGAAAAAACCATCAAGACCCTGGTGGTGCACGCTGAAGAGAAAGGCAAGCTGATTGCCCTGATCATCCGTGGCGACCACGAACTGAACGAAATCAAGGCCGCCAACCAGCCTGGCGTTGCCAGCCCGCTGGTCATGGCTTCCGAAGCCGAACTGCGCGACGCCATTGGCGCCGGCGCCGGCTCCCTCGGCCCGCTGAACCTGCCGCTGCCGATCATCATCGACCGTTCCGTCGAACTGATGAGCGACTTCGGCATCGGTGCCAACATCGACGACAAGCACTACTTTGGCGTGAACTGGGAGCGCGATCTGCCGGTTCCGACCGTTGCCGACCTGCGCAACGTTGTCTCCGGCGACCCAAGCCCTGACGGCAAAGGCACGTTGGAAATCAAGCGCGGCATCGAAGTCGGGCACATCTTCCAGCTGGGCAACAAGTACAGCAAAGCGATGAAGTGCGAAGTGCTGGGCGAGAACGGCAAACCGGTCACCCTGGAAATGGGCTGCTACGGCATTGGTGTATCCCGCGTAGTAGCTGCCGCCATCGAACAGAACAACGACGAGAACGGGATCATCTGGAGCGACGCTCTGGCCCCGTTCCAGATTGCTCTGGTACCGCTGCGCTACGAAACCGAACAGGTTCGCGAAGCCACCGACAAGCTCTACGCAGAACTGACTGCCGCCGGCTTCGACGTGCTGCTGGACGACCGCGACAAGAAAACCAGCCCGGGCATCAAGTTCGCGGACATGGAGCTGATCGGCATTCCACACCGGATCGTGGTCAGTGACCGCGGCCTCGCCGACGGCAATCTGGAATACAAGAGCCGTACCGAAGCCGAGGCGCAAGCGCTGCCGGTTGCTGACGTGCTGTCTTTCCTCCAGGCCCGTATCCGCCGCTGACACCAGATAGAGACGTCATGTTCAAGCGAAACACCTTAGGCCTCGGTGGTGCCGCCCTGTGCGGCACCCTGCTGGTCAGCGGCTGTGCCAATCACATGTCACAACGCAGCGAGCACGAGGAGCGGGTCGAGCGTAAGTTGCTCGATCACAGCCTGCAGATCGATGTCGGCGAGCCCAAAGTGCTGGAGCTGCCGCAACGCCGGGTGAAAATCCACGAGCAGAAGACCTTCGAAGTCACCGAGTTCGAAGTCACACGCCACTATGACCGCTACACGCCTTACCAACCCTGGAGGGAGATCTATGAGATCCCACTGGGGGCGGTGGCCGTAGTGGCAGGCATCGGTGCGAACGTGGTCAACGTGTTCGCCCTCGGTAATCTGCCGGACAGCGTGACGAAGGATTGGCTCAGCTATGGTTTTGCCGGGCTCAACCCGTTCATGAACGTGCAGTCTCACGGTCGCGCGCAGCAGAACCTGGCGGGCATCGACGAAGTCCAGCGTGACAAGCGCACGGAATACTCGAGTCTGCCCTGGAGCGAGCGTCCGGTGCAGGTGAAGGCCGGCAAGGACACGTTCGAGCTGAGCACCGACCGCAACGGTGTGTTGCGCCTGAACCTGCTGGACAGCCCGTTCGCCGAACATGACCTCAATCATCTGGGCAAGCTGCAGATCAGTGTCGAGGACAACAAGGACGATGTGCACACCAACTCGTCACTGGCGATCAGTAACAACTTGCGCGGCAAGCTGCTCGAAGCCCATGGGCTGATTTACGACGATCTCGAAGACGACGAGGTGAGCCAGTGGGTGCACCGGGTCAAGCGCCTGTCGGAACTGGGTCTGGAAGAAGAAGCCAGCGAATTGGAACAGAGCCTGATCGAACTGACCCGCAACGATCCCGAGTTGCAGGCTGAGTTCCTCAAGTCACTGACCAAGGATGCCGGGCGACTGGTGGCGGATCCGGGGCCGAATTAAGGCCTATTAAAAGATCGCAGCCTTCGACGGCTCCTACATTGGATGGAGTACACCCTGTAGGAGCTGCCGAAGGCTGCGATCTTTTGATTTTAAAATCTCACCGCTCAAACAACTCCAACTGTTCGAACCCGCCCCGCAAATCCTCCAGCCTCACCCCAATCCCCAACAACCGCACCGGTTTCCCGCCGCGATTGAAGGCCTGGGTCAACAACAGCTGATAACTCCCCAGATCCCGCCCTACCCCGGCCTGCTCCAACGTAGTCTGGGTAAAATCGTGGAATTTCACTTTGACGAACGGTTTGCCCGGGCGATAGCTGCTGTCGATCCGCGCCATTCGGCCATTCAGGGACTCCAGCAGCTCCGGCAATTTATCCAGACAACTCACCAGATCCGGCAGGTCCACGTCATAGGTGTTTTCAACGCTGATCGACTGCCGACGACTGTCGTTGTGCACCAACCGCTCATCGATCCCACGGGCCAGGCTCCAGAGTCGCTCGCCGAAGCTGCCGAATTCACGCACCAGCGCCAATTTGTTCCACTCGCGTAATTGCGCGCAATCGATGATGCCGAGCTTGCCCAGTTTGTCAGCGGTCACTTTGCCAACACCATGCAGTTTGCTCACCGGCAAGCCGCTGACAAAGTCGTCCACCTGATCAGGCGTGATCACAAATAGGCCATTGGGCTTCTTCCAGTCGCTGGCGATCTTGGCAAGAAACTTGTTCGGCGCCACACCGGCCGACACGGTGATGTGCAACTGATTGGACACCCGGCGACGAATATCCTGGGCGATTCGCGTGGCGCTGCCACCAAAATGCGCACTCTCCGACACGTCGAGGTAAGCCTCGTCCAGGGAAAGCGGCTCGATCAGGTCGGTATAATCGCGAAAGATCGTATGTATTTCCTTCGACGCTTCTCTATAGGCCTCCATGCGCGGCTTGACGATGGTCAGGTCCGGACACAGTTTCAAGGCATGTCCGGAAGACATGGCCGAGCGCACGCCATACGCCCGAGCTTCATAGTTACAGGTAGCAATCACCCCACGCCGATCCGCCGAGCCGCCCACCGCCAAAGGCTTACCGGCCAGGCGCGGGTCGTCACGCATCTCGATGGCGGCATAGAAGCAGTCACAATCGACGTGGATGATTTTTCGCTGCGTCATATAAAAGCGGTGTTCATGGCGAAGAAATGAAGTATCGGCGTGTCGTACCGGCAGTATCTCACTGACACCTGTATATAGCACCAGTAGTCTGAATCTTCTTTTCAAGCGGTAGGAAAAGTACCGGAGGAATTTATTTTCTCAATCGAAAGCCACCTACCGATAGAGCCAAAAGCCTTGCCCTGCCTGCGTTTCAGCCCGATCCACACCCCCTGCTTTCACCTAAGCGATTGAACAGGAACAGATTTTACCGAGATTGAAGGTTGACAGCCCGGCGATCCTCTGTAGAATGCCGACACACAGACGCGGGATGGAGCAGTCTGGTAGCTCGTCGGGCTCATAACCCGAAGGT
>NZ_JBFTML010000043.1:0-66748 GCF_056396925.1 Pseudomonas sp. 05N433
GGTATGGGTCATCATTGTTTACCTGTTACTCATAAGTTCGACGCCACGCAAACAATTACATGCACTGCGCGACGGATTGYCTGTCATGAATGGGGTGCCGGGGTTGTTATCAAATGCTAGCACTTAAGCATTTTGTAATTATTTGAAATGATTGCATGCCTCGTGAACCCCAAGCAGGGCAAGACCGCCGCAACGCCCGGCAGGACGGGTGTTTCTCGGCCCCGAGCGATGTCCTAGGAAATTTCCGACAACATCCCACAGACGTGTAATACAAAAAATAAAGAAAGAAGTTGCCAATAAATGTATGACCGCCGAGCGGCGTCGAATTATTTGTTGAGCATGTATTGCCGATGCGCGTTGAAAAGTTTCAACCTGATACCCAGCCATGACTCTTTCCTTGAGATGAAATAATCATTCAATTATCAGGGCTTACATAATGATTAGAAGATACAGATCGAGAGCAAAAACCAGTTCAGTTGCTGAACCGCCCCACCGAGGGATCGATGGGATGTCTCATTTTGGAGGTTTTGACAGCGGAAAAGTCCGTGCCTGCACGGACCTTTCCAGAGGGGCTTATACAAAGAGGCTCGTACGAAGAGCTCAGGCAGGTTCGACCTCAAGGGCGACCCGTTCGCGGCATGGGCATTCGTCCATGTAGCGGTGTGCTTCGACAAACTGGGAAAACGGGAATACCCGAGTCTTGAGCGGCAGCAGCACATGGTCTGCGGTCAACTGGTTGATGTCGCGCAGGGCACGTTGCAGCGCGGCCTGATCCTGGAGGATGCCCAGCTCCGGTTTGCCGGTGAAGTTGCCGATACAGTGCACGAAGAACTGAATGTTCTTCTGGAACGCCGCACAGGCCGGAAATGGCGTCTGGTTACCACCTTGCAGGCCATAGAGCACCAGGCTGCCGCGAGGCGCGAGCACATCGCCGAGCAGCGACATCTGCGGGCCGCCCAGGCCATCGAACACCACATCGACGCCACGGTTGTCGGTAATTTTGTTGATCCGCATCAGCAGATCTTCTTCTTCGGTGACGATGACTTTTTCGGCACCCAGCGACAGCAGGTATTCACGCTCGTCCGCGGTTTTGGTCGCAGCGATTACTCGCACACCAAGGGCTTTGCCCAGCTGTACGAACGACGGCCCGGCGCAGTGACTGGCGTCGGTCACCAGAGCGAATTGCCCGGGCTTGACGCGCGCCAGATCGGTGTAGCCAAAATAGGCGACCAATAGCGGTGTGTAATGCACGCTGGCTTCGACCGGGCTGAGCACGTCCGGGTAGCGGGTCAGCGCCGTGCGCGGCAGAACGATCTGTTCGCCGTAGACCGGATAATCGTTGGGGCTTTCGGCCGGGAAGCTGGCGACCTTGTCACCGATAGCGAGGTCATCGACCCCCTCGCCGAGCGCCGTGACCACGCCGGCCATTTCATGACCCAGGCCTGAAGGCAGGCGAGCATGGGACGAGGCCAGGTTCTGGCGCCAGAGAATGTCGTACCAGCTGATGCCTATCGCCTCGACACGCACCTGCACTTCGCCCGGCGCAGGCAGAGCGGCCGCATGCTCTTCGCATTTGAGCACCTCGGCTGGACCAAACTTGTGAAAACGGATCGTGCGGGACATCGCAAACCTCGTCAAAGTAACCTCTAATGCCCTGAACTCTATCTGGGCTTTCTACCCAAGACCATCAGTGGCTATTAATAGTCGACATGCCTGTCATTGATTCCGCAGCGACGGCGACATCATCCAATGCCGTAAAAACCGAAGCAGCCTTTCAGGGAAAACTGAATTACCCTGTGCAGAGTACCAGCCTTTCCCCGTAAGATTCACGCCGGCCATTGTTCTCATATGGTCGCTCACGTCAAGTTTGCTGAATCTGCCAGGACCCCAGATGAATCGTAATGACCTGCGTCGTGTCGACCTGAACCTGTTGATCGTTTTCGAAACACTGATGCACGAGCGCAGTGTGACCCGCGCTGCGGAGAAATTGTTCCTCGGCCAGCCGGCCATCAGTGCGGCGCTCTCGCGCCTGCGTGGGCTGTTCGATGACCCGTTGTTCGTGCGCACGGGCCGCAGCATGGAACCTTCCGCCCGAGCGGTGGAAATCTTCGCCCTGCTCTCGCCGGCCCTGGATTCGATTTCCACCGCGGTCAGTCGCGCGGCGGAATTCGATCCGGCCACCAGCACCGCGGTGTTCCGCATCGGCCTGTCGGACGATGTCGAGTTCGCGTTGCTGCCGATGCTGCTCAAGCGCCTGCGCGCCGAGGCACCGGGCATCGTGCTGGTGGTGCGTCGGGCCAACTACATCCTGATGCCGAACCTGTTGGCCTCGGGCGAAATTTCCATTGGCGTCAGCTACACCGCCGACCTGCCGGCCAACGCCAAGCGCAAAGTACTGCGCCGCAGCATGCCGAAACTGTTGCGAGCCGACTCCGTGCCGGGGCCGTTGAGCCTGGATGACTTCTGTGCCCGCCCCCACGCGCTGGTGTCGTTCGCGGGCGACCTGAGCGGCTTTATAGATGAAGAGCTGGAGAAGCTGGGGCGCAAACGGCACGTGGTGCTGGCGGTGCCGCAGTTCAATGGGCTGAGCACACTGATCAGCGGCACCGACATCGTGGCCACCGTCCCGGACTACACCGCCGAAGCGTTGACCGCCGCCGGTGGTGTTCGGGCGGAAGATCCACCGTTGCCGGTGCGCAGCTTTGAATTGCACATGGCCTGGCGCGGGTCGCAGGATAATGATCCGGGTGAGCGGTGGTTGAGGTCGCGGATTCAGATGTTCTTTGGGGACCCTGAGAGTCTTTGAATCAAACCAGCGTAGCGCCTGATCGCTGGCAACCGGGCGCTATCCATAGCGGTCATGCATGGCGATTGTCCGTACCGTCCACGGTGCGACGGGCCGTGGAGGCGCCGGCACCAAAGATCGGCCAAGTGGCACGGTCTTGCGGGTTGACGACGGAGGTAAAGGCTTCCGCTCCGATCAGCAGGAGGTTTCTCGCCGAGCCCTACATCACTTCCTGATGCGGGGCGCGGCCCAGCGACCAACCGAAGTTCATGCCCGCAGCCGCCAACAGGATGGCGCTCGCGCCAATTACTTGCAGGACGCCGAGCGGGTGGGCGAAGGCAACCCAGTCGACCAGGATGGCGACGATCGGATAGATGAACGACAGTGCCCCGACCAGCGCCGTGGGGATTTTCTGGATAGCGCTGTACAGCAGGGTCGACATGAGCCCGGTATGGACCACGCCGATAATGATCAGGTATGTCCAGGCGCCCTCGACCGTATCGCCCCTGCTGAAATCCACGAACGGTGCCAGGACCAGCACGCCTACCACCATCTGGATCAGCACGATCAGGTGCGCGGGCAGGTCCTTGAGGCGCTTGGTGATCGCCGCCGCCACTGCGTAGAAGAAGGCTGAAGCCAGGGCCAGGCAAACGCCCAGCAGGTAGTCGGCGCCAGTGCCCTGCCCGCTGCCTTTGGCGGACACGATCAGCATCAGACCGGCGAAGGCCAACAGCAACCAGCCGACCTTGGCGGTGCTGAGACGCTCGGCGAAGAACAGCACACCCAGACCGACCAGCATGAACGGCTGAACGTGGTAGACCACCGTGGCAATGGCGATAGAGGAATGTTTGTAGGCACTGAACAGCAGCACCCAGTTGAGGATCAGCGCCACCCCGCCAAGGCACACCAGAATGAACTGCCGGGCGTTGATCAGGGAGCGGCGCAGCACCCCAAGCACCAGGCATGTGACCAGCATCGCCATGGCGCCGAACAAGCAACGCCAGAACACCACGGCCTCCGGGCTCTGCCCCGACATGATGACGAACCAGCCCACCGTGCCGGAGATCACCATGGCCGAAATCATTTCGAGCGTCCCACGGGTTTGCGACTTCATCACTCACTGCTTCCTTGCTGCCGGCATTGCCATAACCTAAGCCGCCATTCGCGGGGGTTGGTTCGGCAAATAGAACTTTATAATGAACTAACGCTCACTATACTGAACAAAACGCGCTGGGAGCGTCAACTCATTTCAGGATGATTTAAAAAACGAATGACCAATATAACGAACAACCTGCTGAGAAATAACCCGAGCCGAATCGATCTGCTGGCCCTTTCAATCAAACGCGAGCGCCTGGCCGCCGGGCTTTCCTTGACCGAGCTGGCCAAGCGCGCCGGGGTGGCGAAGTCGACCTTGTCTCAATTGGAGTCGGGAATCGGTAACCCCAGCATCGAAACCTTGTGGTCGCTGGCGATGGCAATGGGCTTGCAAGTCACTCGGTTCTTCGAGCAACCCCAGCAGACCCTGCGGGTGATTCGCGCCAACGAGGGTATGACGACCTATGCCGAGACTGCCAATTATGCAGCGACACTGCTTGCCGATTGCCCGGCGGGAGTACAACGTGATATCTACCGGCTCAAAGTGCAGCCCGGCGAAGTTCGGCTGTCTCAGCCTCACCCACCGGGAACCGTAGAGCACGTGGTGTTGTGCAGCGGCAGCGCCCATATCGGCCCGGCGACTGGACCTGTATTGCTGAACGCTGGCGACTACATCAGCTACCTGGCGAATGTGCCTCACGTGTTCGAAGCACTCGAGGCGGACACCACTGCGGTGATGGTGATAGAGCATTCCTGAGATAGGTGGCATGGACACGCCAAATGTTGAATCGCCCTGAATTTTCTGGACGCCCTGACAGCGACTCACGATGCCCCTGACTCCAATGCGGAGTTAACAGTAACCATTAGAACCCTAATGGAATTCAGCCAGTACTCGCCATTTTCGTTCGCTCGTGTATCACGAGCGACTTGGGGGTAAAAGTGGGGGGCATCATCAGTTTTTTTATCGCGCGAACCACTTTCCTAGAGCCCTGCCCAAATGTTTTCGATCTCAGGTGTACCCTGAAAAGCAGCGCTCAAACCCGTCACCCTCTCCGCCTTCATCACCATTTAATAACAGAGCGTTATAGGTAAATCGCAGATGGATTCTTCGCCGCAGCCTTGCTGCTCAATCGGTGGATTCCCGCGCCATGAAAAATCTAACTACATTACCTAGCAACACTGTGTAGCCTGCGCGTAAATGCCCGGGCCACACTGCAACGCAATCCTGTTTGCGCGGATGTTGAGTGGCCTTGACATGTTCGCTCAATTGAAACAGTCATTGCGCACTCAACAGCAGATTACGATCTCCACCTCGCAGCATCCGAGGCTAGACCTCTGATTCCTTCAGACTAAAACCTTTGTGGCATCACACTCTCCACTCCGCAGTAAGGCTCAAGCCAATTCGGCTAAAGATGCCGGATTGAATCCCTTCAGATCTGCGTAATCTCCATTTTCCACTTTGGCGACCCAATCCTTGTCACTCAGCAGAACACGCCCTACAGCGATCAGATCAAACTCTTCGCGCTCCATGCGTTCGATGAGCCGATCCAGGCTCGCAGGGATTGATCCCTTTCCGGCGAAGGCGTGAGTAACATCATTATCCAGCCCAACCGAACCAACGCTGATGGTTGTGGCTCCAGTGACTTTCTTTGCCCAGCCCGCGCAGTTCAGTCCGGTCTCCCCGTCAATTTCGGGAAACTCAGGTTCCCAGAAGCGTCGCTGCGAGCAATGCAGAACATCAACACCAGCCTCAACCAACGGCAGCAGCCAGTCTTCCATTAATGCAGGAGTGTCGGCGAGGCGCACGCCAAAGTCCTGCTGCTTCCATTGGCTAACGCGCATGATGATAGGGAATTCGGACCCGACCGCATGACGAACGGCAGACACGATCTCAGCGGCAAAACGGGAGCGCTCTTTGATAGTCGGTCCGCCATAACGATCGGTGCGCTGATTGGTGCCGGCCCAGAAGAACTGATCGATCAAATAACCATGAGCCCCATGGATCTCAACGGTGTCGAAACCCAATCGTTTCGCATCCGCCGCTGCCTTGGCGAATGCAGCAACTGTGTCTGCAATATCCTCTTCGCTCATCGCCACACCGCGCGGGTCGTTTGGCGAGTCGAGGCCAGATGGGCTTTCAACTGGCGCATCAGGCTCCCAGCCGCTGACGTCACGCACTGCACCGGTGTGCCAGAGTTGCGGCCCCATCCGGCCACCCGCATTGTGAACAGAATCGATCACGTTCTTCCATCCGGCTAACGCTGCCTCACCGTGGAAAAAAGGAATGTTGGAACCATTACGTGAAGCGGGACGATCAACGACGGTGCCTTCCGACAAGATCAACCCGACCTGACCCTCTGCCCGCCGCCGGTAGTAAGCAGTGCTCCCTTCGCCGGGGATGCCCTGCGGCGAAAATTGCCTCGTCATCGGCGCCATGACAATCCGGTTTTTCAGTTCAAGCGACCGGATGGAAAAGGGACGAAATAAAATGCTGGTATCTAGGTTTGACATTGGATGGACTCCGTTTGCTTTTGGAAGCCATATAAGTATATTTTGTAAACCAAATGTCAATTAGGCACTTAGAGTCGCCTAGGTATACATGAGGAAACTTCGATGCTGGAATTAAAGCCGCAATGTTTTTCGTCGGAGTGCCCAAGCCGGGCGCTGTTCGACCAAATCGCAGACAAGTGGTCGATGATGGTTCTGGCGGTACTTGATGACGGGCCGCATCGCTTTAATGCCATCAGGCGCCGCCTGGAGGGCGTCACTCAGAAGGCACTGACACAGTGCCTGCGACGGTTGGAACGAAATGGTCTCGTCTCGCGCCAAATCATTTCGTTCTCGCCTGTGGCAGTGCAGTATGAGATCACCCCACTTGGTCGAACACTGCAGCAGCCATTTCGCGAACTGCATAAATGGACGCTCGACAAATTGCCTGAAGTTGAAGCGGCCCGGTCGAAGTTTGACGAGGCCGCGGAGGCAAACCTACCAACGCCACATTAAGTGCCTAATTGACGCTGGGTTTATCTGCAACCGCCTGATGAAGTTATTACTGTTCAAGCGATCGCAGAAGTCACGCTGCCAGGTATTGGGCGAGCGAAATACTCGTCACAATAACGATATGGGATAATTAATAAAAATCCGGTTTTCATCAAACTCATTGGTGCTGAAATCCCTGCGAACACTCGAATTGCGCCATCTAACGCTGAGATTTTTCAGCGCGCCGGACTGCACAACGTAGGCCAATTCCGATTCTCGGCCCCATTCCTTGCCATCTGTTATCGAACCTGTGTGGACATTATCACCGCTGATATATCGGTTCATTAATGTCAGTCCCGGGATACCGAGCACAACGAAATTAAAGTCATGGCGTACCTGCCATGAGCGCTCCTGAGCGTTATCAAAACTGGAGTTATAGCTATCGTTGGCCAAAGTTCCGCCACTGGTGCCGTTGACCCGCATCCACGCGCTGTCGCCGGTGAGTTTTTGCAAGCCCACGTAAAAGGTGTTGCCGCCGTATTTGGCCGAGAGCAGGGCGAAGGTGGTTTTGTTGTCGAGGTCGCCAGCCAGGGCTCTGCCATCTTCCTTGCCGTTGAAGAAACCGAGATTAGCCCCCAGGATCCAGTCGCCCACGGGCTGGCTATGGGTGAGGTTGATGTATTGTTGCTGGTAGATATCGGTCAATTCGGCGTACCACAGACCGACCTGGGTGCGCTTGTCGTTGAAGGTGTATTCGCCGCCGCCGAAGTTGAAGCGGTCGGAGGTGAACGCGGCTTTGCCGTTCATGAACATGTCTTCCATGCTCGCGTCGTTGCGTGGGCTGTTGCTGCGAAATTGGCCGCCATAGAGTGTCAGGCCGGCGATCTCGTTGGAGGTCACCTGACCGCCACGAAACGTCTGTGGCAGAGAACGACCATCGTCAGAGCGCAGGATCGGCAACACGGGCATCCATTCACCCACCTTCAATTCAGTCTTCGACAGCTTGGCTTTCAGCGCCACGCCCAGACGCCCAAAGTTTTCGGCGGGGCGGCCGTCATCGTGGATCGGCAACAGTTGGGTACCGCYGGTGCCTTTGCCACCATCAAGCTTTTGAGAATAAAGACCCAATACATCAACACCGAATCCTATCGGCCCAGCGGTATAACCAGAGCGAGCGTCAAGGATGAAGCTCTGTGTCCACTCCTCGGCTTTGTTCTGTGGTGCGGCGCTGTTGGGATAGGCAGGATTGATGAAGTTGCGATTGATATAAGCGTTGCGCAAATTGAGAGTTGCGGTAGCGCCATCGACAAAACCGCTATTTTGATCGGCTTGAACAGCCGCTGACGAACCCGCGCAAACCGCAAGAGTCAGACTGATCAGAGAGTGATGTGCGGGCACGTTGCGGGAAATAATAGGGTAGCGCATGATGTTTTCTCACAATGAGTTATTATTGTTTTTGTTGCGATTTTTAGCTCGCGAATCAACTTGGTCACAGGCAGCTCGAAGAGCTAATTACCGAGAAACTGCGGGAATCCCTTATCTGTCTTGTAACAGTCCGTTATTGAGCAACTTGATAATTGTTTAATATCACCTTAAGCAAAACCCGAGCGTGCGCAGACGCGAGCCTGACTCAATGCCGGTAATGGCACGCTCGTGGGGAATTGCGTAAGAACAACGACTGAAAGTTAAAACGTACTCGAACGCTCGGCGATCAACCCGCACTCCCCGGCGTTTTGCAACGTGTGTATTCCAATTGATAAAGCGTGGTTTCTGGTCCCGTCAATTGCCCCTCCAACAGCCGTTTTAGCTCGGCCACAAAAGACTCGCCGGCGACACGAACGTAGTCAGGTGCACAACCTTCGATCATGACGATCCAGGCCGGTATTTGGGTCCCTTCGGCGCGGGCCTTTTTCTCTGCGGTTTCAACTCTGCTCACGGCCTCATCAGCTACACACAAATGCACGCCCGTAATACCTTGTTTATCAGCAAGAGGAGGAAGCACGCGTTGGCGCAATGCGTCTGACACCGATTTATGCTGGCCTTCGACAACATCGAAACGGACCGTTAACAAATACGCGCCCTGCCCTACACCGCTGGTGTAAGTAACCTCGCAGATGGATCGCGCGACGTTGCGATATGACTGCACCGACTGCTTTGTCCAAGCCGTCGGACTGTTGAGACGCGATAAATAATCCTGCCCGCCCAACACCTGCACAGTGTCAGCCTCATAGAGGTTGAAATAGGTCGGACCTGCATCCAGAGCGATGTATCGGCGCCCCCGTAAAAAGCCCGGAATTCCGGCCCGCTCAGGCATGTGTTCTCGGTTATGCCACTCATAGAACTCGTCCCGCGCTTCGGGCAAAAGATCATGCCAAATCGCGACTACACCTGTTCCTGCAAAGCTCATAGCGTTTTCCTCTAGCGATAGTCAGTCAACATTGGGATGGCGACCGGCGACCCATGCAGCGCCCATTTCAGCAACGTAAGGAACCACGGTCTGAAATTGCTCACCCAGCCCTTGGCCACCGACACGCATGGTGTCACCCGCCTTGAGAAAAACCGGTGGTTTCTGCCCGAGCCCTACACCTGGTGGAGTACCGGTAATGATGACGTCACCCGGCATTAGCGGCATGAAGCGACTGAGGTACGCGACAATATGTGCAACGCTGAAAATCATCGTACGGGTATTGCCGGTCTGGAGACGTTTGCCGTTCACGTCGAGCCAGAGGTCAATGGCCTGCGGGTCGGCAATTTCGTCACGGGTGACCAGCCAAGGTCCCAGTGGTGCGAAAGAAAAACCGCTTTTCCCCTTGGTCCACTGACCTTCGTACTCCAGCTGATAAGCCCGCTCGGAAACATCATTGGCCAGGCAATAACCGGCGATGTGATCCAAAGCCTGCGACTCATCAATCTGCCAGGCGGGCGTACCGATGACGATGGCCAGTTCGACTTCCCAATCAAGCTTCTGAGCCCCCGTTGGTAAAATGACCGGGTCATTGGGGCCGCTGATGGACGCGGTGTGTTTGTTGAAGACCACCGGCTGGCTCGGGATAGGTGTATCCGTTTCAGCCGCGTGATCGGAGTAGTTCAGACCGATGCAAATCAGGTTCGGTACGTTGCCTACGCATGGACCAAGACGTGTGCCAGGCGCCACCACTGGCAGCTTTTCAACGTCAACAGCACGCAGTTTTTCAAGCACTGCAGGGCTCAGAGCCGACGCATCGATGTCATCGACAATGCCCGAGAGGTCTCGAACGATTCCTTGCGAATCCAAAACTCCCGGCTGTTCCTGCCCCGGCAAACCAAAACGAACTAAGCGCATTTGTTACTCCTCCAGCGTTGAGAAATGGACAGACAATGAGCCGGCTTCGCCGAACTGAACATGCAGTGGCTGGTTGACGGGCACATCGAGAACACCTGCATAGGACCCGGTGATAATCACCTGCCCTGCTTGCAGCCCTATCCCTTGTGTAGACAGAAAATTGGCCAGCCATACGATCGGCAACAACGGATTCCCGTCCGGATGGCGGCCCTTGATATTCACAAGCTCTGCCGTTGCATCGCTCAGGGTGATATCCAGTTCAGAGGGAATGCTGGCAGGGTTCGACAGCGTGATTGGCGCCCCGAATACCAGGCCGTGATTGAATAAACCGTCCGCGAGCAATTGCTCGAACGGCAGTGTGTGTGGATCGGTGTAACGGCAATCGATCACTTCCAATGCCAAGTGCACGTCGCTGATCGCAGCAACGATCTCTTCAGTTGTATAAGGCTCAACACGAGCCGGCAAATCATGGGCCAGGACGGACGCCAGTTCAGGCTCGATGCGCGCCTTATCGGCGTCGGCGGCCAGTCGGTAACGTTCGCCTTTTACGATGCTGTCGCTGTAGATCGGGGCAACGATCCACTTGCCAGCCGGGGGTAACGCACACTTCCACCCCCCCACGGTTTTTCCAGCCAATGGCCCCACATGCTGCTGAATGGCAAAACCTTGTGCGAGGCTGCCTGGCAGGTTCGGGCCTGGCAAGGATGCCAGCCGAACACCCTCTAGCCGTGCACGGACCAGAGCGGCAGCGGCGACTTCCAACCCTGACCCCGCCTCGGTCCATGCAGGTGCGAGCTGGCTCATACGTTCTCCGTATGCACACTGTTCTGGCGCGGCCAAACCGTACCCAGCTTGTTGGCTGCATCTTCGAGCAGAGCATGCAATTGGTCATAACGTTCAGGCTGCATGCGCAAGACCGGGCCGGCGATACTCATCGTGCCAACCACAGTGCCAGRTGGAACCAGCTTGACCGGTACGGCGATCGCCCAGACACCCGCCTCGGCTTCTTCAATGACCAAGCCATACCCGCGCTTGCGGGTCAGCGCCAGCTCGRCCAACAAGCCTTCGATGCTGCTGATCGCTTTCGGCCCCTGCCCCATCCCGGCATCAGTTTTCCCCAGGCCGCTACGCAGCGCATGCTCAATGGCCAGTTCATCCGGCATTGAGGCCAGCCAGGCTTTGCCATTGGCGGTGGCGTAGAGATTGATCGGCTTATCCATGGCTGGCGAATACATAAGCCCTGGCGCAGCGCCTTGGGCCGAAGACAGCCAAGACAAGGTGCCCTCGTTGACCACCGTCAGGCGCACCAACTCTTGGCACTGAACAGCCACTTGCTCAAGGATCGGCTGGACCAACTCAGGCAAACCAATTCCATGCAAATAGCGCTGCCCCAACAGCGCCAGCTTCAGCGTCAAGCGGTATTGCGAGGTGGCTTCATCCTGTTCTGCCCACCCTTGCTCGACTAACTGAGCAAGCACTCGATGAGCAGGCCCCTTTTCCAAGCTCAGCTCGGCTGCGATATCGGACATCCGCATCCAGCGAGCTTCACGTGCCAGCAGCTCAATAGCCTCCAGGCAACGGTCAACAGCACCTTTGACGACTCTCATATTTTTCTCGACTTATCTTTGACAATGAGGTGAATGTGAGCAACATTGTTCGTACTGGAACGACGTTCCAATAGTATGCAGGCGTCACCCGATAAGTCAAACCTGCTTGTACCTGGTTCGCCTTATCGAGACAGGGCTAGCCATGCAACCGGGTCTCCAGAAGGTGGGAGACGCCTGGCGGATATAAAAAACCGGACCCTTCGGATTCGGCTCTTTATCAATAGACGTGCACCCGTGTTTGTTCAATCGTTGCGGGAGAACACCCAATGCAGCTCACCCACCTGCCTTACCTACAGCAGCCCGCGGGCAGCAAGATTGTGCATCATCGCTCGCAAGCCGAAAGTCCAGGGTGCAGCCTCATGGCTGTAGGTGACTGTGTTGCGCAACGTGCCCAGCAACGGGCTCCCAATGCTGACCTCATCACCCTGCTTATGCGTAAAGCCGCTTCCCGGTGCCTCACGATCCTGGGTAGGCGCAAACAAGGTTCCGAGAAAAAGCATGAAGCCATCAGGGTATTGGTGATCACCGCCGACCGTCTGGGCCACGAGATCCAACGGATCACGGCTGATCAACGCCATGGAACTGCTGCCTTCAAGGATGAAGCCGTCGTCGCCCTGAACCTGCAAATCCACGACGCAGTTGCGCACGTCGTCGAGGGTAAACGTTTCATCGAACAGACGAATAAATGGGCCGATCGCACAGGACGCATTGTTGTCCTTGGCCTTGCTCAGCAGCAGTGCGCTGCGGCCTTCGAAATCACGCAAATTGACGTCATTGCCCAAGGTGACGCCATGCACTTGGCCTCGGCTGTTCACCGCCAGCACAATTTCCGGCTCTGGGTTGTTCCATTCAGACTTGTGATGGATGCCGATTTCGCTGCCACTGCCCACGGCGGCCAGAACCGGTGCCTTCGTGAAAATCTCCGCGTCCGGGCCGATACCGACCTCCAGGTATTGCGACCACATGCCTTGCTTGATCAGCACAGCCTTAAGGCGCATCGCTGCTGGCGAGCCCGGCTTGATTGCCCGCAAGTTATCGCCGATGGCTTCTTGCACCAAGCGGCGAACACTTTCCGCTTTTGCAGCATCGCCTCGGGCCTGCTCCTCGATTACCCGCTCAATCATGCTGGAAGCGAACGTCACCCCGGCTGCCTTGATGACTTGCAAATCTGCTGGGGGCAACAGCGATGCCTTGCCGGGATCGGCATGGCTGCCAGTGTTTCCAAGCAATTCCTCGACAGTCCCGACGTACCTGCCAGACGCCTGACGAACCGCCAACAACGGCGAGGTGTGTTCCAACAGTTCGCTCATTGTCGAAAAGACTTCAGAAAGATCAAACACACCGTCATCGCGCAGCACCACTGGCGAGGGGCCTGCAACCGCACCCGGGATCCAGGCACGGCCGATCAGTGTTCCGGCCAAGCCATCCACTGGCAGGGTGTTTTCGCGCGTCAGTTTCAGATTCGACATAGAGCTTCCAGATCAGTCAGCCATCAGAGCCGTAAAAGTAATGGACCTCCCCCGTAAATCCCAATGAAAGAATCTCACCGATCAATGCTGTTTTGTTATCGACAGACAAGGCCTTATCCGATGGAAAACGATCAAATTACTTTTGGCAGTGTTACCCGATGGCTGAAGATCAAACATTTGGTACTGGTCAATAGCCTGGCCAAGACCCGCAATATGCACACGACCGCAGAACAGATGAATGTTACCCAACCGGCCATCAGTAAATTGCTTCGCGATCTGGAAGTACTCCTGGGTTTCCCACTGTTTGAACGTCAAACCCGCAGCCTGGTGCTTACTGAACTAGGAGAGTTCGTAGCCCGTTATGCGCGTATTACCTTGGAAGACACGGAGTCGTTCGTCGACCAAGTCAACAAGCTGCGTAAAGGCGGGCATGGCCATTTAAAAATCGGCACCATTTTCGCCGCAACATCAGTGGTGCTGCCGGAAGCGATCGCCAGCATAAAGCGTGAGCGCCCCCTCCTTTCTATTGAGGTAATCGAACAAACCAGCAACCACTTGCTGGAAATGCTCGAACAGAAAAAACTCGATTTAATCATCGCGCGCTTCACGGACGAGAATTGTCAGCCTTTCGAATTTACGTCGCTGGGACCTGAACCCTTTTGTCTTGTCGTGAACAGCACACACCCTCTGTGCCGACTGAAGGAAGTCCCCACCGAAGCACTCAGCGAATGGCCATGGGTCATGTATCCCTTTAATACGCCGATCCGACAACGCATGGAGCGCGCGTTCACACTGTTCAAGATCGCCCCGCCAACCAACACCGTTGAGACCATTTCGATGCAAACCTTCCTGCAGTTGCTGCAGTCTGGGCCAATGCTCGCGATGCTCCCCGAGTCCATGGTCCAGTCGCAATTGCAAAATGGGCAGCTTCAAATCCTCAACACGCCCTTCAAAGTTGAATCTCAGGATTACGGGGTTATCACTCGCAAGGATGAACCCCTCTCAGAGCCGACGCGGAGGTTTATTGCGACCTTATTATCGTTCGCCAGACAGCGGCAAACGGCTACAGAGGAGAAGCAAAGCAGCCAACTCAGAAAAAGTCGATGAGGCAAAGTTATCGAGCAATCGAAAGCTCTCATTAGGCAGCCATCTCTATGAATCCTATAGTGCCAGCACAAAAGTGCGGCGCTATTAGCGACCGCGCACCACCCAGCAGCCCGTGAGGATGCGATGGAACTGATCATGAAAACCGGCGCAGCAGCTGTGCTGCGTTTGAACCCGCTGGACGATGTGCTCATCGCACGCCGACCGCTACTCGCTGGCGAAATCCTAGAGCAGGAAGGCGTGACTGTCCGGCAAGCGATTGTGGCGGGCCATAAAGTGGCCTCCCGGCGTATCGAAGCCGGTCAACCGGTAAGGCGCTATGGGCAAATCATTGGTTTTGCGGTTGTCGACATAGAAGCAGGCGAGCATGTCCATGTGCATAACCTGGCCATGGGGGAATTCACACGAGATTATGCTTTCAGCGTCGATGCGAAACCCAACGTCAAGCCAAGTGAAGCCCCGTCGTTCATGGGTATCGTGCGCCCGGATGGACGCGTCGCGACGCGCAACTACATCGGCATTCTTACATCAGTGAATTGCTCTGCCACAGTCGCCCGGGCCATCGCAGACCATTTTCGTCGGGACATCAATCCCGCCGCACTGCAAGCGTATCCAAACGTCGACGGTGTTGTTGCTCTGACGCATTCCGCCGGCTGCGCCGTTGACCCTGCGGGCGAYGGTTTGAGCATGTTGCGCCGGACATTGGCCGGATATGCAACCCACGCCAACTTTGCCGCCGTGCTGGTGATCGGGTTGGGCTGCGAGACGAACCAAATCGACTCATTACTCACGACGCAAGGACTGACCCGTAGTAATACCCTGCGCACGTTCAACATCCAGGACAGTGGCGGTACGTCCAAGGCCATCGCCAGTGGCATTGATCACGTGAAGCAATTACTTGGCGAGGCCAATCAGATTCGGCGCGAACCGGTTAGCGCTCGCCACCTGACGGTTGGGCTGCAGTGCGGTGGCTCGGATGGCTATTCCGGCATTACCGCCAACCCTGCGCTGGGCAATGCGGTGGATCGCCTAGTCGCCTGCGGCGGTACCGCGATTCTTTCTGAAACCCCTGAAATATACGGTGCCGAACACTTGCTGACACGACGGGCTGTCAGCCGTGAGGTCGGCGAAAAACTGATCGCTCGAATTCATTGGTGGGAACGCTACTGCGAGCGTATGGGGGCCGAATTAAACAATAACCCCTCTGCCGGCAACAAGGCCGGTGGCTTGACCACCATTCTGGAAAAGTCACTGGGCGCTGTGGCGAAGGCCGGCTCGAGCAACCTGATGGATGTCTACGAATATGCCCAGGCCGTCACGGCCAACGGGCTGGTTTTCATGGACACCCCTGGCTATGACCCCGTCTCCGCAACCGGCCAAGTCGCCGGTGGTGCCAACCTGATTGCGTTTACCACCGGGCGCGGATCGGCCTATGGCTGTGCCCCTGCCCCATCAATCAAGCTGGCGACTAATAGCGCCTTGTGGGCTCGTCAGCGAGAAGACATGGACATCAACTGCGGCGAAATTGCCGAAGACACTTTGACCATCGAGGCGTGCGGTGCAGCAATCTTTGAAACCATCCTGCGCATTGCCTCGGGCGAGCGCAGCATGAGCGAACAACACGGATACGGACAAAATGAGTTCGTGCCTTGGCAGATCGGCGCCGTCACCTGATTTTCAGTCCTGGGAATGCCTTGCCCAGCTATCTCTTGCACATTCAACCTGGAGACAACGATGTCCCTCATCACCGGCCAGAATTTTATCGGCGGTCAGCGCAGCGCCGCCGGCACTATCATCGTCAAGAGTGTGGATGCCAGCACGGGGGAAACCCTACCCTATGCCTTCCACCAGGCGACCTCGCAAGAAATCGAGGATGCTGCCCATGCAGCCTACAACGCTTTTTCCAGCTACCGCATCCTGAGCGCGAGCAAACGGGCTGAGTTTCTCGATGCTATTGCTGAAGAGCTAGAGGCTTTGGACGATGAGTTTATTGCCCTGGTTTGCCGTGAAACAGCATTGCCTGTAGCTCGCATCCAGGGCGAACGCGCACGTACCAGCGGTCAAATGCGCCTGTTTGCAAACGTACTGCGGCGCGGTGATTTCTATGGCGCTCGCATCGACCAAGCGTTACCACTTCGCAAACCGTTACCGCGCCCTGACCTTCGCCAGTACCGCACCGCCATCGGTCCGGTTGCTGTATTTGGTGCCAGTAATTTTCCGTTGGCCTTCTCCACGGCCGGCGGCGATACCGCCTCCGCGCTCGCGGCGGGTTGTCCGGTGATATTCAAAGCCCACAGCGGCCACATGGCGACTGCAGAACAGGTCGCCAACGCAATTATCCGGGCGGCCGAGCGCAGTGGCATGCCTGACGGTATCTTCAACATGATTTATGGCAGTGGCGTAGGCGAAGCCTTGGTAAAACACCCGCTCATCAAGGGTGTTGGTTTTACCGGCTCGCTCAAAGGCGGTCGAGCATTGTGCGACATGGCCGCTGCTCGCCCCGAGCCCATTCCAGTCTTCGCTGAGATGTCGAGCATCAACCCGGTCGTGATCCTGCCCCATGCCCTCTCGCGTCGGGCCGACAGTATCGCTCACGATCTTGCCGCCTCGGTGGTTCAAGGTTGCGGGCAGTTTTGCACCAATCCCGGACTGGTGGTTGGCATTCGCTCGGATGCATTCAGTGCCTTTCAGGATAGAGTGGCAGCGTTGATAAACGACCAACCGGCACAAACAATGCTCAACGCAGGCACCCTGCGCAGCTATGCGGCTGGATTGCAGAACCTGCACGCGCACCCCGGCATCGTGCACCTGGCTGGCTGTAACCAACAGGGTCACCAGGCGCAGCCACAATTGTTCAAAGCCGACGTAGAGTTGCTGCTGAAAGGCGACAAGGTCCTTCAAGAGGAAATCTTTGGCCCTACATCTATCTTCATCGAGGTCAATGACCAGGCGCAGCTCAACGCGTCCATCAATGCCCTTCACGGACAATTGACCGCAACCTTGATTGGTGAGCCAGAAGACCTTACGCAATTCGTAGAGTTGACTGCTTTGTTGGAGATGAAGGTTGGTCGCATCCTCATCAATGGCTACCCAACCGGTGTCGAGGTCTGCGATTCAATGGTCCACGGCGGCCCTTATCCTGCGACTTCCGATAGTCGGGGCACCTCGGTCGGCACTTTGGCCATCGACCGCTTCCTGAGACCCGTCTGCTTCCAAAACTACCCCGATGCATTGCTTCCCGATGCTCTCAAGAACGCGAATCCGTTGAACATTTCGAGGCTCGTCGACGGTCATCTCTCGCGAGATAGCTTGTAGGTTGGCAAACGGGCAAGACGGCGTACTACGACGTTAGAACCTGTCGTTGGCCTCATTACCCTTTGTATGAAGCAACAGTGCTGAGCGCTTGACGCGTCGGAGCCTGTTCATCCTCTTACAGCCTATTCGCTCAATTGCACGAGCGGGCTTTAGCGTGCTCGCTCGGCTTGGCGACAACGTCAGACGTACGAACTCAGCACCTCACAATTAACCAGCGTTACGCCTTGATCGACCACGGAACGACTCCCTTGACAAGGCGGCGATTCTGGTAACAGAATTACTGATGGAACGAAGTTACAATAACAACAATTGAGAAACCGGAGACACGTTATGAATCAGAGCATACCGATCGACGCTCATTCCAAAGGCCAGTCAAAAAAAGCCGCAGCTAGCGGTTGGATCGGCTCAGCGCTGGAGTATTACGACTTCTTTATCTATGCGACCGCGGCGGCCTTGCTGTTTCCACAGCTCTTTTTTCCATCTGATAACCCAGCGGTCGGCATCATTGCCTCTCTGGCCAGCTTTGGTGTGGGCTATATCGCCCGGCCGATAGGCGCTGTTGTCCTAGGGCATTTGGGTGATCGCCACGGCCGTAAAACGGTTCTGGTTTACTGCATGTTCCTGATGGGCTTCTCGACGATGTGTATCGGACTTCTGCCAACGTACCAGCAGATCGGGATCTGGGCGCCGGTGCTGCTTGTGACGTTGCGCCTGATTCAGGGTTTTGCGGTGGCCGGGGAGATCTCCTGCGCCAGTTCCATGATTCTCGAACACGCCCCGTCCGGCCGCCGTGGTTACTTCGCGAGCTTTACTCTCCAAGGAGTTCAGGCCGGGCAATTGCTCGCGGCAGCAGTCTTCTTGCCTCTCGCTCATTTTATGCCTGCGGATCAGTTCGCTTCCTGGGGTTGGCGGATTCCGTTCCTGCTCAGCGTCATCGTAGTCATCCTGGGATATATCATTCGCCGCCAGGTCGACGAGACACCTGTATTTGCCAAACAAAAAACGCAAGGCGAAGCTACTGTCCTGCCAGTTGTCGAAGTCATCCGGCAGAGCTGGGGTGATCTCTTGCGTGTGATCTGCATGGCACTTGCTGCGGTGATCGCCATTGTCGCCTCGGTATTTGGCGCTACCTATGCGGTTCAACCGGCCTATGGAATCGGTTTCCCTGCAGGCGTCTATTTGTGGATTCCTCTGCTGGGTAACATGTGCGCGGTGATCCTGATCCCCTTCGTTGGTAACCTCTCAGACAAGATCGGCCGCAGGCCCCCAGTCATTATTGGCATTCTCTGCGCGGGACTGCTCTCGTACGCGTATCTGTACGCTATCAGCATCCATAACCTGTGGCTTTCGCTGGTTCTCTCCGTACTCATGTGGGGCGTCGCCTACCAGGGTTTCAACGGTGTATTTCCGAGCCTCTTTCCCGAATTGTTCCGTACGCGGGTGCGTGTGACCGGCATGGCCATCGGACAGAACATAGGGACCGCGATGACTGCGTTTCTCCCGGCAATCTTCGTCACTGTTGCGCCCCCCGGCTCTGACAATATCCCGCTAAGAATCGGCTCTCTTACATTAGGTATCTGTGTTATCGCTGCGATCGCGGCGTTCACTACACGCGAAACATACCGGATTCGCCTTGAAGATCTCGGCAAGCGCAACGCAGTGCCTATTGCCAAAGAAGAATACGATCGTATGCGGGCCGAAGCGATGCGGGGCACAGCTCAGACAGCCGTCCCGAATGACCTGGCTAGCCAACTGCGTTCGTAACGACCTTCGACGATTACACTAGTGCGACCATTAGGTTTTCGCGACCCACAGGCCCGATGGGCAGAGCAGCATCATGCGGTCGGCACTTGCCAATGCATAGCCATCGACGCTGTGCATGCCCAAGAAGCCAGCCAGCGCTCCTCTTCCCGTCAACATCAAATATCAGGCAACCATGGCCTCACATATCACAGGAACAACTCGGCTTTATGGATTGGTCGGCCATCCGCTGGCGGCTGCCAAGTCTCCGCAACTATTCAACCGACTCTTTATAGAACAACAGGCAGACGCGGTTTGTATTCCATTCGAGGTCAAGGCCGATGACCTGTCCTCGTTCGTGGCYGGTGCCAGAGCATTGAACAATCTCGCCGGCATCCTGGTCACCATGCCTCATAAACAAAGGATGCTGGCTCTTGTCGACGAACTTCATCCGACTGCTCGTCAAGTGGGTGCAATCAACGTCATTCGTTGCGAGACAGACGGACGCTGGGTCGGTGCCGTATTCGATGGCCTCGGCTGTGTTCTTGGCATGCAATGGGAAGGCTTTCATCCAGCGAACAAGAACGTTCTTTTGGTCGGAGCTGGGGGCGCAGGCAGAGCGATCGCATTTGCCGTCGCATCGGCGGGAGCTCGATCGCTCACTATCTCCGATGTCGACGAACACCGAGCCGAGGATCTGGCGAAAGCCGTTGCTGCCGAAACAGGTTGCATCACGCTTTCTGGCCCACCCGACCCACATGGCTATGAAATCGTGATCAATGCCACGCCGCTTGGCATGAACAAGAATGATCCTATGCCTGTGGATCCCGAGCGACTCGAACCCGGCACCCTCGTCGTGGATATCATCAACTCGCCGGAATCGACACCGCTTTGCGATGCTGCGCGTAAAAGAGGTTGTCGCACCCAGGACGGGGCCCCCATGCACAAAGGCCAGGCGTTGCTTGCACTACGCTTCCTTGGGTTCGATTACCACCCCGATAACGTAACAGCACCGCGCCAGGAGTGAGTACACATGAAAGTTGCGTTACTGGAGGTCAGCCATTGGCATGTCCCGCTGTATCTGAATGCTCTTGAGACCAACGGGGTCCAAGTGGTGGCCGTATCGGATTCGGAGCACGTGAAGGGTGAAGCAATTGYCGAGCGATTCAAATGCGCGTTGTATAGCTCATCCTATGAGTTGCTTGAGCGCGAGGAGGTCGATTTTGCTTTCGTGTTCGGCAGGCATTCGGAAATGCCGTCGCTGGCAGAGGCCGTGATTGCACGAAACATTCCCTTTGCCCTGGAAAAGCCCTGCGGCATCAACATGGCACAGGTCACACGGCTACGTGAGCTAGCCGAGCAAGCCAATCTCTACTGTGCTGTACCGCTGATCTTCCGCATGAGTGAACTGCTTGGCGCACTGCAAGATACTGAGGGACGCTTGCCTGCGGACTTCAACTACATGTCTTTCCGTTTCATCGTAGGTCCGCCCGCTCGTTATGAAACGGCAGGCTCAGGCTGGGCCATCGACCCCGTTTTTTCTGGAGGTGGATCAACGATCAACGTGGCTACGCATTTCATAGATCTCTTCAGGTTATTGACCGGTAAGGAGGTCTCACGAGTCTCAGCCGTCATGAACTCACTGACGCATCGGGGTGCTGTCGAAGACTATTCGGTATTGACCCTGCAGACTGAAGATGGCGTGATCGGTGTTGTGGAAACGGGATACAGTTTCCCCAGTACCTTTGATGAGCAGCGCGAGTTCTCCTTCACCCTTTCGTCCGATCGCATGTACGCCAAATCTGGTCCCGACCGAATCGAAATAAGGGATCGACAGAACCTTGCGGCCGGCACTCGAAGCCGCCGACTACAACTGGACACAGACGTCTATTACCCACTGTTCGTCAAACAAGTGCTTGCTGAGTGCCGTAACGGGGCCAAGCCAATTGCATCATTACGCGACGCCGAGGCAATCATGCAGGTCATGGACGCTGCCTACGATTCAGCTCGGCAAGGAGGTACGCTTTTGACACTTACGCCGACTCCACAGCAGCGTTGCGTGGGATGACAAACTGTAATGGCCCGCCCGGCATTGAAGAACTTCATCCATGATTTGTTCCGGCACAGTTTTATCGGTCGGCCCAGGCGTCAAGCGGCTGAAGGTGGGCGATGCGGTTTTCGGTCTGGCCCGATTCAAAGAAAGCGGCGCGTTTGGCGAAGCCGTCATCACAAAAGAAGCATTTCTAGCGCATAAGCCCGATGATGTTTCATTCGAGGATTCCGCGTGTCTGGGCACGCCCRGTATAACCGCTTGGAACGGACTAATCGACAAAGCGAAGCTGCAAGCCGGCCAGCACGTTTTTGTAAACGGTTGTGCCGGTGCCGTCGGCGAAGCAGCCGTACAAATAGCGCTGATACATGGCGCTGTCGTCTCGGGCAGTTGCAGCGCCAAGGACATCCAGCGAGCAAAGTCGCTGGGGGTGCAGACCGTCTATGATTATCGGAACACGCAGGTATCGAGTATCGCCACACGATTCGATTTGGTTTACGACACTGCGGCGACGCTACCGGTTTCGACAGGCATTGGGATGTTGCGAGCGGGAGGCGTGTTTCTGGATCTGAACCCAGGCCCTGGCAAGTTTATTCGAGCTATTTTTGATCGCAGACTCAAACCAATCATCGGATCACCGCGCGCTGAAATTCTCGATAAGCTTGCCAAAGCGGCCAGTGAGGGAAGCTTCAGGATCCCGATAGGAAAAACCGTTTCCCTAAGCGACGCTATTCAACTGATCGGGGAACTCGAAAAAGGTCGAAAACTCGGCGGTAAAGGCGTCATCGAAATGGAGTAGGAATGTCCAGAAGTGACCGATTRTTTGAACTGATGCAAGTTCTCCGTCGACATCGCAGAACGGTATCGGGACGGACACTCGCCCAGGAGTTGGGGGTGTCACTTCGCACCATACGTCGCGATGTACTGACACTGCAGGGTATGGGGGCCGACATCGAGGGTGAACCTGGTTTGGGCTACGTTCTCAAGCCTGGATTTCTTCTTCCCCCTCTCTCATTTACAGAAGAAGAAATACAAGCGCTTGTAGCCTATCGAATCCAAGCGTTCCCTGGCGGCATGGTGCGAGGCTGACAGCAAGTTCCGGGTGATAGACCTGGATGACGTCGCACACGCTGAGGTGCTTGTCGAACGCTACTCTCGCAATCGTCGCGGGCTGATTAAGGAATGGCGAGCTCAGGAAATCCTGCCTTGTAACAGCCGCGGCGAGACTTGCTGAACGGAGTCGAGCATACGTTGGTTGCAGCTTCGTGTGACGAAAACAAACAGTTCGCAAAAATTCCCGGGGCGCGGGGTCCCATCCATCCTCAGCGAAGGCCACTACACGGTTTCAAGCCAAACCTTTGCATTCCCCGCAACACACAATTGTCATCATTTCATTTGATAGCCCGCTAACGAAAGGTGCATGCTAGAGGGCTTGCTTCTGGCTTATATCATTCCGAATGATAGTTACCTTTGCCTCGTTCGATTCGTTTGATACCGCCCCGCCAAGCATTATCCGCCCATCTCAATACATTGGCGGATGCATCCATGGAACAGTCACTCAAACATTTGCGCTTCCCCTTGGCCCTGTTGGCCGTGATGGTGATGAGCGCCTGCGGCAAGACTCCGGACGCTGCCGCCACCATGCCCGCGGCCAAAGTCAGCGTGGCCAAGGTGCTGGAGCAACCAGTCAACGAGTGGGACGAATTCACCGGGCGCCTGGAAGCGCCGGAAACGGTAGAGATTCGTCCACGGGTCTCCGGCCAGATCGATGACGTAACCTTCACCGAAGGCGCATTGGTCAAGAAAGGCGATCTGTTGTTCCAGATCGACCCGCGTCCGTTCCAGGCTGAGGTCCGCCGCCTCGAAGCCCTGGTTGCGCAAGCTCGCGCCACAGCCACCCGCAGTGAAAACGAAGCCCAACGCGGCGAACGTCTGCGCACCAGCAACGCGATTTCCGCCGAACTCGCCGACTCGCGCACCAGCGCTGCTCAAGAAGCTCGCGCCGCCGTCGGCGCGCTTCAGGCACAACTGGACCTGGCCAAACTGAACCTGAGCTTCACCCGCGTGACTGCGCCTATCAGCGGTCGCGTCAGCCGTGCGGAAATCACCGCCGGCAACCTGGTGACCGCCGATACCACCGCCCTGACCAGCGTGGTGTCCACCGACAAGGTCTACGCCTACTTCGACGCTGACGAGCGTGTATTCCTCAAGTACAACCAGCTCGCCCGCCAGGGTCAACGCGGCGCCACCACCCCGGTTTACATGGGCCTGTCCAATGAAGACGGTAACCCGCACCAGGGCCAGATGAACTTCGTCGACAACCAAGTCAACCCGAAGACCGGCACCATCCGCGGTCGTGCGGTGTTCGACAACAGAGACGGCAGCTACACCCCGGGTCTTTATGCACGCCTGAAACTGGTGGGCAGCGGCACCTACTCCGCGGTGTTGATCAACGACGAAGCGGTCGGTACCGACCTGGGTAAAAAGTTCGTGCTGGTGATGGATGCCGACAACAAAACGGCTTATCGCCCCGTCGAGCTGGGTCCGAAAATCGAAGGTTTGCGCATCGTGCGCAGCGGCCTGAACAAAGACGACACCATCATCGTCAAGGGTTTGCAACGGGTTCGCCCTGGTTCGCCGGTCAGCCCTGAAGTGATCCCGATGGCCAGCAAGGAAACCCTCGCGGCTCTCGCTCAACAACGACAAGCGCTGGAAGCCAGCAACCTGCCCCAAGTCGCACCTGCCAAGGTCGCGCCGGGTACGGTTGTGAAACTGGCTGCTGCGACTCCACGCGGTTAAGGGGCAATTACTCCGATGAATTTCTCCCAATTCTTCATTTCACGGCCGATTTTCGCAGCGGTACTGTCGCTGCTGATCCTGATCGCCGGTGCCATCTCGCTGTTCCAGTTGCCGATCAGCGAATACCCGGAAGTGGTGCCGCCAACCGTGGTGGTCCGTGCCAACTTCCCCGGCGCCAACCCTAAAGTCATCGGTGAAACTGTGGCTGCTCCTCTGGAGCAAGCCATCACCGGCGTCGAGAACATGCTGTACATGTCCTCGCAATCCACCGCTGACGGCAAGATCACCCTGACCATCACCTTCGCCCTGGGCACCGACCTGGACAACGCGCAGGTGCAGGTGCAGAACCGCGTGACGCGTTCCGAGCCGAAACTTCCCGAGGAAGTGACGCGCATCGGTATCACCGTCGACAAGGCGTCGCCCGACCTGACCATGGTTGTGCACTTGACCTCGCCGGACAAACGCTACGACATGCTCTACCTGTCCAACTACGCCTTGCTCAACATCAAGGATGAGCTGGCGCGTCTGGGCGGTGTCGGTGATGTGCAGCTGTTCGGCATGGGCGATTACTCGCTGCGGGTGTGGCTCGATCCGAACAAGACCGCTTCGCGCAACCTGACCGCCACCGATGTGGTCACCGCGATTCGTGAACAGAACCGTCAAGTGGCGGCCGGTGCCCTGGGTGCTCCGCCTGCACCGAATGCCACGGCATTCCAGCTGTCGGTCAACACCCAAGGCCGTCTGGTGTCTGAGGAAGAGTTCGAGAACATCATCATTCGCTCTGGCGAAAATGGTGAAATCACTCGCCTCAAAGACATCGCTCGTGTCGAACTCGGCTCCAGCCAATACGCCCTGCGCTCCTTGCTGAACAACCAACCGGCGGTGGCGATCCCGATCTTCCAGCGCCCAGGCTCCAACGCGATCCAGATCTCCAACGACGTTCGGGCGAAAATGGCCGAGCTGAAAAAGAACTTCCCGGAAGGCATGGACTTCAGCATCGTCTATGACCCGACGATCTTCGTGCGCGGTTCCATCGAGGCGGTGGTTCACACCCTCTTCGAAGCACTGATCCTGGTTGTGCTGGTAGTGATCCTCTTCCTGCAAACCTGGCGCGCCTCGATCATCCCGTTGGTGGCGGTGCCGGTTTCGCTGATCGGTACGTTTGCCGTGATGCACCTGTTCGGCTTCTCGCTGAACGCCCTGTCGCTGTTCGGACTGGTATTGGCCATCGGTATCGTGGTCGACGATGCGATCGTGGTGGTGGAGAACGTCGAGCGAAACATCGGGCTCGGACTCACTCCGGTAGAAGCCACCAAGCGTGCGATGCGTGAAGTGACCGGTCCGATCATCGCGACGGCGCTGGTGCTGTGTGCGGTGTTCATCCCGGCTGCGTTCATCTCCGGCTTGACCGGTCAGTTCTACAAACAGTTCGCCCTGACGATTGCGATTTCGACCGTGATCTCGGCCTTCAACTCGCTGACCTTGTCGCCAGCACTGGCCGCTGTGTTGCTCAAGAGCCATGACGCGCCGAAGGACCGCTTCTCCAAGGTGCTGGACAAGATCTTCGGTGGCTGGTTGTTCCGTCCGTTCAACCGTTTCTTTGACAAGGCCAGCCATGGCTATGTCGGCACCGTGGGCCGGGTAATCCGCAGCAGCGGTATCGCCCTGCTGCTGTACGCCGGCTTGATGGTGCTGACCTTCTTCGGTTTCTCCAACACCCCGACCGGTTTCGTACCTGGCCAGGACAAGCAATACCTGGTGGCGTTCGCGCAACTGCCGGATGCCGCGAGCCTGGACCGTACCGAAGACGTGATCAAGCGCATGTCCGACCTGGCCCTGAAACAGCCTGGCGTGGAAAGCGCGGTGGCCTTCCCCGGCCTGTCGATCAACGGTTTCACCAACAGCCCTAACGCCGGCATCGTGTTCGTCACCCTGAAGCCTTTCGACGAGCGTAAAGACCCGAGCATGTCCGCCGGTGCGATTGCCGGTGCGTTGAACGGCCAGTACGCCGGGATTCAGGAAGCCTACATGGCGATCTTCCCGCCACCGCCGGTACAAGGCCTGGGGACCATTGGCGGTTTCCGCCTGCAGATCGAAGACCGGGGCAACCTGGGCTATGACGAGCTGTACAAAGAAACCATGAACATCATCGCCAAGAGCCGCAGCGTGCCAGAACTGGCCGGTCTGTTCACCAGTTACACCGTGAACGTGCCGCAGGTCGATGCCGCCATCGACCGGGAAAAAGCCAAGACCCACGGCGTGGCCGTCAGCGACATCTTCGACACCCTGCAGATCTACCTGGGTTCGCTGTATGCCAACGACTTCAACCGCTTCGGTCGCACCTATCAGGTCAACGTTCAGGCCGAGCAACAGTTCCGCCTCGAATCGGACCAGATCGGTCAGCTGAAAGTGCGTAACAACCGTGGCGAGATGATCCCGCTGGCGACCTTCATCAAGGTCAGCGACACCTCGGGGCCAGACCGCGTGATGCACTACAACGGCTTCATCACCGCTGAAATCAACGGTGCGGCAGCCCCAGGCTACAGCTCCGGCCAGGCCGAGAAAGCCATCGAGAAACTGCTCAAGGATGAACTTCCGAACGGCATGACCTACGAGTGGACCGACCTGACCTACCAGCAGATTTTGTCCGGCAACACTGCGCTGTTCGTGTTCCCGCTCTGCGTACTGCTGGCGTTCCTGGTGCTCGCGGCTCAATACGAAAGCTGGAGCCTGCCACTGGCGGTGATCCTGATCGTACCGATGACCCTGCTGTCGGCCATTACCGGGGTGATTGCCTCGGGCGGCGACAACAACATCTTTACCCAGATCGGCTTGATCGTACTGGTGGGACTTGCGTGTAAGAACGCGATTCTGATCGTCGAGTTTGCCAAGGATAAGCAGGAAGAAGGTCTCGGCCCGCTGGCAGCGGTACTGGAAGCTTGCCGTCTGCGTCTGCGGCCGATCCTGATGACCTCCTTCGCGTTCATCATGGGTGTTGTGCCACTGGTTTTCTCCAGCGGTGCGGGTGCCGAAATGCGTCATGCCATGGGTGTGGCGGTGTTCTCCGGGATGCTCGGGGTGACCTTCTTCGGTCTGTTGCTGACGCCGGTGTTCTACGTACTGATTCGCAACTTTGTGGAGCGCGGTGAGCAACGCAAAGCGGCCAAGGCACTGAAATTGGAAAAGCAACTGGAGGCGCAACAATGAGCCTGAAAGCCTTCCTGCCGAGCCTGCTGGTACTGGCGCTGAGCGCCTGTGCCGTCGGCCCGGACTATAAAACCCCAGCCACCGAGGCGGCCAACATCACGGCCGCCAACGATGGCAGCGCCGGTCAGAAGAACATTGACCGCGCCCGTTTCGAAGGCATCTGGTGGCAGCAATTCGACGATCCGACCCTCAACCAGTTGGTGAAGCAATCCTTGCAGGGCAACCGTGATTTGCGTGTGGCTTTTGCCCGCTGGAAAGCGGCCCGAGCGATTCGCGATGACGCCAGCAATGACGCCATGCCGACCATCACCAGCCGCGCGAGCAGCGATCTGGGCAAAGGGCAGATTCCGGGTCAGACCACCAAACGGGTCAACAGCGAACGCTATGACCTGGGCCTGGACATGGCCTGGGAACTGGACTTGTTCGGTCGCATCCAGCGCAACCTGGAATCCAGCGACGCTGAGCAGCAAGCGGCCGAAGCCGATCTTTACCAACTGCAAGTCACCATGATTGCCGAACTGGTGGACGCCTATGGCCAACTGCGCGGCGCGCAACTGCGAGAAAAAATCGCGCTGGCCAACCTGAACAATCAGCAGGAGTCACGCAAGATCACCGAAAGCCTGCGTGACGCCGGTGTTGGCGATCAGCTGGACGTGGTTCGTGCCGATGCGCGCCTGGCGTCTGTCGAAGCCAGCGTGCCGCAACTGCAAGCCGAACAGGTTCGTCAGCGCAACCGCATCGCCACCCTGCTGGGTGAACGTCCAGACAAGCTGACCGTCGACCTGAGTCCAAAAGACTTGCCGGCGATCGCCAAGGCCCTGCCCATCGGTGATCCGGGCGAGCTGTTGCAACGGCGTCCGGACATCCGCAGCGCCGAACGCAAATTGGCGGCTGCCACCGCCCGCATCGGCGTGGCCAAGGCTGATTTGTTCCCTCGGGTGAGCCTCAGCGGTTTTCTTGGCTGGACTGCCGGGCGCGGTTCGCAGATCGGCTCGTCGGCGGCCAATGCCTGGGCACTGGGCCCGAGCATCACCTGGGCGGCGTTCGACCTGGGCAGCGTGCGCGCCCGTTTGCGCGGTGCCGATGCTGAAGCCGAAGGCGCCCTGGCGACCTATGAGCAGCACGTATTGCTGGCACTGGAAGAATCGGAGAACGCCTTCAGTGATTACGGCAAACGCCAGCAGCGCCTGATTTCGCTGATTCGTCAAAGCGAATCAAGCCGCGCCGCTGCGGACCTCGCCGAAATTCGCTACCGCGAAGGCACCGTGGACTTCCTCGTCCTGCTCGATGCCCAGCGTGAGCGTCTGGCAGCCGAAGACACCCAGGCCCAGGCCGAAGTCGATTTGTATCGCGGCATCGTCGCGATCTACAAAGCCCTCGGCGGCGGCTGGCAGCCAGAGACGGTCGCCAGCAAGTAATGCTTTAACGTGCCCCTTTGGTTGGCCGCAACCCAACCAAATTCTTTGCCCCGCGCCTCATTCGGTCACGGGGCTTTTTTTTGTCGGTCTTTAATTCAACGCATATCCCTGTGGGAGCGAGCCTTTGTGGCGAGGGGCTTGCCCCCGTTGGGTCGCGAAGCGGCCCCAATCTACGACTGCTGCGCAGCCGAACGGGGGCAAGCCCCCTCGCCACATAAGCCCGTCCCCATATGGGGTTAGTGGGTTGCCTGATTATCCCGGTTTTCCATGACGGTCACCGTGGCCGTGGTCCCGGCACGCAGGCTGTTTTTGGCGATATAGTCGGCGTCGATCTGAATCCGCACCGGCACTCGTTGCGCCAGTTTGACCCAAGTATAGCTGGGGTTGATGTTGGCCAGCAGGCGACTGCCGGGGGAGTTCTCACGGTCGGCGATAGCAAAAGCGATGCTTTGTACGGTGCCGCCGAAGGTCTCGCCGCTCATCAACTCGATCCTGACCCGATCACCCTCCTCGATTCGCGGCAACTTGGTTTCTTCGAAGTAGCCACTAACATAAAAGGATTGACTGTCAACCAACGCCAACAGCGCACCGCCACCACTAGCGAAGTCACCCTCGCGGGTCAGCAGATTCGTCACATAGCCACTGACCGGCGCCACCACTCGGGTTCGTTGTAAATCCAGCTCGGCCTGGGTCAAGGCCGCAATAGCCAGCTGCACATTGGCTTGCGCCAAGCCAAGGTTGGCCTGGTTTCTCAACAGGTCCGCCTGAGCTACCGCCACTTCGGTACTGGACTTTTCCCACTCTTCGCCGGAGATCGCGAAACGCTGCTTGAGCGTCCTTCGCCTCTGCTCTTCGCTCTGGCGTTGTTTGAGTAAGGCCTCACTGGAAATGATTGATGCCTTCGACTGGCCCTCAGTGGCTTTCGCCACTTCGACTGAGCGCTTCGCGTGTTCGACCGCCAGTGCGTAACGCGCCGGGTCGATTTCCAGCAGCAACTGGCCCTTCTGCACATGCTGGTTGTCCTGCACCTGCAAGCTAATGATGCGTCCCGAGACCTCGGCTGATAGCGTCACCACATCGGCACGCACTCGCGCATCACGAGTCCAGGGTGATCGAGTGTAATGATCCCAAGCAAACCAACCGAGCAGCACCGCCAACCCGACTACGGCCAAAGTCACCAGTTGTGCAACGGTTTTCTTCAGACTCATGAGATACCCATCACCAAAATCACCACCGCACACACGCAAGCGTAGACGGTCATTTTCACTGAGATTTGAATATTTTCAGATAGGTTGTAATGGGCAGATGAGATTGCACAGCCAGCACAACGCGTCCGTCTCGTAGCACCGTACCGCCCCACAGCGAGCCACTGGCGCCGGTAAAAAGGAGGTTTTTCTCTCGGCATCGTCAGAAAAAGAGACGATCACACCCTTGCTTTAACCGATTCTCCAGCCCGTACCGATGGGATCAAGCTCAGATCACAGCCAAAAGGACAATCAGACTGCTTTTTCAATACTGCCTCAGAACTGAGTCTCGATAAACTCGAGATAAGGTGTACCATCAGGCTCTGTCCATCAGATATTAGTCCGTCATGTCCACGCTAAGCGAAGAGAGCCGCCAGATCGTAGCTTCTCTGGCGCACCGTGTTGGTCCCGACGCGGACATTGCGAGGGTCGCCCAAGCGATCGTTTCAACCTTGCAGGATATGGACGCAGCCCTCACGCCCATCATTGGGCCGCAGGGGGTTGCCGCGCTTTACCGCCGTAGCCTCCAGCTTTGCACTTGCGCTCATCCGCGCCTGGCCGGTACCTATGACCGCGTGCAGGCCGCGCTGGATCTGGCTGCCCTCAAATCCGTACTCGTTGAACAAAGCGAAGCCGATGCGTTGTTTTTCGGTGAAGTGATGCTGATCACCTTCTACGAACTGCTGACCACGCTGATCGGGCCCTCGCTCACCGCACGGTTGCTTCGTGACGTGTGGGAACCTTCTTTGAGCGACACCCCATCGCAGGAAAATTCGCCATGAGCACCAAAGTGACTATCAACCGCTTGGCCACCGGCGTGCCAGGATTGGACGAGGTGCTGGGCGGAGGTTTGCCGGAGTTTTCGTTCAACTTGATCGCCGGCCCTCCCGGCTGCGGCAAGACCACCCTCGCTCACCAGATGATGTTTGCCCTGGCGACGCCCGAACGTCCGGCGCTGTTCTTTACGGTGCTTGGCGAGCCGCCACTGAAGATGCTGCGCTATCAACAGCAATTCGATTTTTTCGACAGTGAAGCGATCAACCATTCGATTCGCTATATCAACCTGGCCAACGACACCCTCGCCGGAAATCTGGACGAAGTGCTGCGGCGCATCGTCAGCGAGGTGGAGGCGCACTCTCCGTCGCTGGTGTTCGTCGACTCGTTCCGTTCGGTGGTGCTGGCCAGCCAAACCCAGGACAACCCCAACAACAACCTGCCGCAGTTCATTCAGCAACTGGGCATGTTGATGACCACCTGGCAGGCGACGACCTTCCTGATCGGCGAATATTTCACCGAAACCGACACCAACCCGATTTTCACCGTGGCCGATGGCCTGATCTGGCTGCGTCAAAGCGTTCAACGCAATTCCATGGTGCGCAAGATGGAAATCATGAAGATGCGCGGCCAACCGACACTTCCGGGGCTGCATACCTTCCGCATCGCGACGTCGGGGATCAAGGTCTTTGCGCCGACGGCCCCCAACCCGGTTGAAGCGCCGCTGGAGTTCCCTATCAAGCGCCTGAAGATGGGCGTGCCGCAGCTCGACGAGATGCTCGGCGGCGGTCTGCCCCGTGGCTATTCCTTGCTGGTAGCCGGGCCTTCGGGTTCGGGCAAAAGCATTCTGGCCGCGACATTTCTCGCTGAAGGCGCGCGCAATGGCGAAACCGGCGTGATCGCGGTGTTCGAACAGCGGCCCAATCACTCCCAGAATGCCACCCTCGCTGGCCTGATCCAGAGTGGCCAGGTCGGTCTGGTGGACAGCCGGGCCCCGGACCTCTCCATCGACGAAATCGTGCAGTTGCTGTTGAGCGAGATCACCCGGCTGAAAGCCACCCGCGTGGTCATCGATTCGCTGTCGGGCTTCGAACTGGCGCTGGCGCCGACCTTCCGCGATGACTTCCGCGAGTCGCTGTCACGCATGGTCACCGCGCTGACCGGCGCCGGGGTCAGTGTGTTGATGACCTCCGAGCTGGAAGACCGCTACACCGATCTGCGTTTCAGTCCTTACGGCACCGCCTTTCTCACCGATGCGATCATCGTTCAACGCTATATTGAAGTAGAGAGCCGCTTGTTGCGGATCATGGCCGTGGTCAAGGTCCGAGCCAGCGCCCATTCAGATCAGTTGCGCCAGTACCACATCGACGATAACGGCCTCCAGATCGGCGAAATGCTGCCGGACCAGGAGGGGCTGCTCGGTGGTCGACCGACAAAACAGAGTTCAGGAGCGGTACGTACGGGAGATAAAAATGTTTGAGCCCGACTCATGAGTAAAGCCGGTGGCAAGAAGGAACGTGAGATGGCCAATGCTGCTCACGAACTCTTCCTGCTTGGACAAAAAACTGTTGAAGCGCGCGCCGTACTGGCAGCACTGCAAAAACAGTTGAGCGACGCCAGCAGCCGGTTGGCAGATACCCAGCAGGTCGAGCAAGTGATCGAGGCCAATCAGCAGCTGGTACTGGCGATACTCTTGGCGCAATCAGACGCTGTACCCCCCCTCGTCTGGAGGAGCAGCGTTTGTACCAGCAATTGCGCGAGGCTAATGCGCAGCTGGTAATGGCTGCGCTCAGCGCTCAAGACCTTCAGGCTACAGCCGAGCGCGCATTGAGCCAGCAGAAAAGCGTACTGGCTATGGTGGCCCATGAGCTGCGAAATCCGTTAACACCTATCAGCATGATTGCAGAGCGTATGGTTCGACTGCCTAGCGACCAACTGCCGCGAATGCGAGAGTTGATTGAGAGTCAAGTACAGCATATTTCACAGCTGGTCGACGATCTGCTCGACGTCTCCCGCGCCAGCACGGGCAAGCTGCGAATCAATCGCCGCGATGTCGACATGATGCAAATTCTGATTGAGGCTGTTGATGCGTGTGGTCCTGTGATGATCGCGCAACAGCAGCAGTTCGACGTCCATCTTCCAGATGGCACCTTGATGGTGAATGGTGATTCAGGACGCCTCGCTCAGATTCTTCACAATCTACTGGCGAATGCGGCCAAGTACACTCCGGCCGAAGGCAGAATCAAGCTGTCTGCCACGGTAGAGGCCGACGTTCTGAAGATAAGTATTTCCGACAATGGAATCGGCGTTTCGGCTAAAGCACTCCCTTTTATTTTTGACCCTTATGTTCAAGACGAACACGCCATAGGTTTCAACGGCTCCGGTTTGGGCATCGGGTTGACCGTCGTTCGGGAGCTGGTCGAAGCGCACGGTGGCAAGGTCACCGCCACGAGCGAGGGTAATGGTAAGGGAAGTGAGTTCGTGGTGATGTTGCCGCTGGTGAGCCATTGACGCTTCTTTGCACTTAATAGCACTCACGCCTGATCGAAGCGCTCGCATCGTCTTCCTCCGTTACGCCGCTCTTCAAAGGCCTGAAAGATGACAAGGAGCCTATGGAGCCGCCAATCCTCGACGGCCGTCCAAGGGCCTGGCCCGAATTGAATGTGCCGGCAAAACCGACGGACGGCCCCATATGGCAGCGTACGGCGTGCGCCATGGATTAATCTTTAGGTATTGGAAGTCTCAACCTCGGATGCTGGCTGATATGTTTGATACACCCAAGCCACAACAGAACCATCTTCTGGCGGCCCTTCCTGCACAATCGAGGGAGCGCTTGTTGCCCTACTTCGAACTGATCACCCTGCCGCTCGGCAAGGTGCTCTACGAATCCGGGGATGTCCTGCGGCACGTCTACTTCCCCACCGACGCCATCGTGTCCTTACTGTATGTGATGGAAAACGGCGCATCGGCGGAAATTTCAGTGGTAGGCAATGAAGGCTTGATCGGCATCGCCGTCTTCATGGGTGGTGAAAGCACACCAAGCCGGGCGATCGTGCAGAGCGCCGGGCATGCCTTTCGGTTACCCAGCCAGCGACTCAAGGATGAGTTCAATCGCCACGGGGAGATGCTCCTGCTGATGTTGCGCTACACCCAGGCGTTGATCACCCAGATGGCGCAGACCGCCGCGTGCAACCGCCACCACTCGATCGATCAACAATTGTGCCGCTGGTTGCTGCTGTCTCTCGATCGCTTGCAAGACAATCAACTGATCATGACCCAGGAGTTGATCGCCAACATGCTCGGCGTACGCCGTGAAGGCGTGACCGATGCCGCTGGCAAACTGCAACGCCTGGGCGTCATCGAATACAGCCGTGGCCATATCAAGGTGCTGGACAGGGCCGCACTTGAGCAACTGAGTTGCGAGTGCTACGCCGTCGTCAGAAAAGAAACCGAGCGCCTGTTGCCCTATGTTCCGTTAAAACCGTCTTGCTGACCCGCACCTGCGTGTTCTAGCGAACAGACCACCCCGACGGCGTCCCTCACACTCCAGCTATGAGACGGTTCAACACTCGCCCTTCCCGAGTCCACCGTCTTCACTGGAGTCATCATGCTATCCACGCTTGAGTTGCGTCACATCATCGAGTCAGCACTCCGTCCCCTGTCCTGCGAGTGCCGAGTCGATCAAAGCGGATCACTGCAAGCTCTGATATTCGAGCCTGTCTCTGGTCGAGTAGAGCTGTTGGTTACGGGAATTAGTACAGCCAGCCTCAATTGCAATCGAGCGATAGGCAAGTTTATAGCTGAAATTCAGGAGGACCTCGAAACGACTCATGGGCAGAGGCCAACGCTCAGGATTGGGTAGAGGCTCAACGAGAAATCCCGGCGCATGGGCGGGCATTTTTTATCTGGTGGTGGAATACACGACATACCTGATGAGCGTTGGATCAAAGCGGGAACCGCGAGTAAAGGGACGTGAACCCGATGATGGATGTGGACCACAACCGAAACACCCGCGACGCGCTGAGTCCCCTTTACCTCACCAAGAGACCATCATGACCAGCAAACTCGACCAGCAATGCATCGATACCCTACGCTTCCTCTCGCTCGACATGGTGCAAAAAGCCGATAGCGGCCACCCCGGTCTGCCGCTCGGTGCCGCGCCGATGGCCTATGTGTTGTGGACGCGCTGGTTAAAGTTCAACCCGCGCAACCCGCAGTGGCCCGACCGCGACCGTTTCGTGCTCTCCGCCGGACACGGCTCGGCGCTGCTCTATAGTCTGCTGCACCTCAGTGGCTACGAGCTTGCGCTGGAGGAGATCAAGCGTTTCCGCCAATGGGGTAGCAAGACGCCAGGGCATCCCGAGCGCGGACACACGCCCGGCGTGGAGACCACTACCGGGCCGCTTGGTCAGGGCCTGGCCAACGCGGTCGGCATGGCGATGGCCGAGGCGCAACTGTCCGCGCGCTACAACCGTCCCGGTCATGCGGTCGTCGACCACCATACCTACGCCCTCGTCAGCGACGGCGACCTGATGGAAGGCGTGGCAAGCGAGGCCGCCTCGCTCGCCGGCCATCTCGGGTTGGGCAAGCTCACCTGCCTGTACGACGACAATGCCGTTACTCTGGCCGCCGGCACCGCCATGACCTTCTCCGAGGATCGTGCGCGGCGATTTGAGGCCTACGGCTGGCACACAGTGTCGGTGGCAGATGGCAATAACCTATTGGCGATAGATGCCGCGCTGCAGGCGGCACGGGCGCAAAGCACGCGGCCATCGTTAATTCTCGTTCGTACACATATCGGCTACGGCTCACCCGAGCAGGACACCTTCAAGGCCCACGGCTCGCCGCTCAGCGTGGAAGAGGTGCGCAAGACCAAGGAGAAGCTGGGCTGGCCCACCGAGCCGGACTTCCTGATACCCGACGCTGCCTTGGCGCATTTCCGCAAGGCCGTGGAACACGGGGTGCGGAGCGAGGCTGCCTGGCACATGCGCATGGACGTCTACACCAAGGCCTTTGCAGAACTGTCCCATGAACTGGAGCAGCGCCTGAACGGGGAACTGCCGCCGGGCTGGGATGCAGACATTCCGGTGTTTCCCACCGATGCCAAGGGGTTGGCCACACGCGACGCCAGCGCCATGGTGATCAATGCCATCGCGCCCCGTCTGCCAGCATTGAGCGGAGGCTCCGCCGACCTCGATCCCTCAACGAAAACCGCGCTCAAGGGCCTTGGAGACTTCAACCCGCCGCYTACCACGGGCACGGATCAACAAGGCTCTGACGTGGGCGGCTGGAGCAAAGCGGGTCGCAACTTGCACTTCGGCGTGCGCGAACATGCAATGGGCGCCATCGTCAACGGCCTTGCCGCACACGGCGGCTTCATTGCCTTTGGTGCGACCTTCTTGATCTTCTCTGACTACATGCGCCCACCGCTACGCCTCGCGGCACTGATGGGCCTGCACGTGGTGCATGTGTTCACCCACGACAGCCTGGCGCTCGGCGAGGACGGCCCTACCCATCAGCCTGTCGAACAACTGGCGAGCCTGCGCGCCATCCCGAATCTGGTGCTGATCCGCCCCGCCGACGCCAATGAAGCCGCAGTCGCCTGGCAGGTTGCGGTGACCACCCGTGACCGCCCTGTGCTGCTGGTCTTGACCCGGCAATCGTTGCCAACCCAGGATCGCAACCGCTATGCCCCGGCAGATGGATTGCGTCGCGGCGCCTATGTGCTGAGCGATGCGGCGAACAGCGAGCCCGAACTGATCCTGCTCGCCAGTGGCTCGGAAGTCGCCTTGATCCTGGCGGCGGGCGAGCGCCTGGAACGCGAAGGCATTGCCGTGCGCTGTGTCTCCATGCCCAGTTGGGAGCTGTTCGAGGCCCTGCCGCAGGCCGAGCGCGACGCGGTACTGCCGCCGTCAGTCGGCGCGCGGCTGGCGGTCGAGTTGGGTGTGCGGCAAGGCTGGGAGCGCTACATTGGCGCGCGGGGGGACATGCTCGGGGTAGAACACTTCGGCGCCTCGGCACCGGCCGACGTACTGCTGCGCGAATACGGCTTCAGCATCGACAATGTCTGTGCACGCGCCAAGGCGCTGCTGGGACGGCTTCAGGCTACTGACTCAGCGCTCCATCCAACGCGCCAAACGTGACCTGACGCGAGGAGGCAAGCGGGTACGATTGTAGGCATCGGCGGCCTTGCGGATCGCCTCCGCCTGCGTGGGATAGGCATGGATCACCAGGGCCAATGTGCGCAAGCCGACGCCCGCCACCATGGCCAGGGTGATTTCGTTGATCATGTCGCCGGCATGGCGAGCGACGATGGTGGCACCGAGAATCTGGTCCGTGCGCTCCCTGACGTGGATTTTCACGAAACCCTCCTCCTCACTGTCAGTGACCGCACGATCGACCTGATGCATGGGAATGGTGAAGGTTTTCACCGGAATATCCCGACGGTTGGCCTCACGCACATACAAACCGACGTGAGCAATCTCCGGATCGGTGTAGGTACACCAGGGGATTACCAGCCGGCTCATCCGCTCGCGACCGCGCAGCAGGGCGTTCTGCACGACAATGCGGGCTGAAGCCAGGGCGGTATGGGTGTACTTGTGCTCAAGGCAGACATCCCCGGCAGCGTAGATAAGCGGATTGCTTGTGCGCAGGAAGTCATCGACACGGATTCCCTCACTGGCGTCGTAGTCGACACCGGCGGCTTCCAGGTTCAGGCCCTGGACATTCGGCGAGAGGCCGATGCCGGCGAGGATCGCATCGACGGCAACCGTACTGCGGTAATCGTCGCTGACCAGGTCGACCAGTTTCTGCCCACCCTCTACGCGCACGGCAACGACCTGGGTGTTCAGACGGACCTCGATGCCGTCGCGAGCGAAGGCATCCGAGAGCAGTTGCGCGGCGTCCCGTTCCTCGTTGCCGAGGAACAGCGGCATGTCTTGCACGATGGTGGTTTGTGCGCCAAGCCGGGAGAAGGCCTGGGCCAGTTCACAGCCAAGGGGGCCGCCACCAATCACCAGCAGGCGGCGCGGCAACTCGGTCAGATCGAAAACGTTTTCATTGGTTAGGTAACCGGCTTGCGCGAGACCGGGAATCAGCGGGATATTCGGGGCCGCGCCAGTCGCAATCAAGGCTTTGCGAAAGCGCAGGGTCTGCCCATCGACGGTCAGCGAATCAGCCCCCGTGAAGCGCACTTCGCCGAAGAACATATCCACGCCAATTGCGCTCAATCGTGCCGCCGAATCGCCGCCGCTGAGGTGACTGCGGATACGCCGTACGCGCTCCATCGCGGCAGCGAAGTCGACCTGAATGTCGCTCGGCACTTGCGCGCCATAGTGCCGGGCATCGCGCATTTCGGCATACAACTGCGCCGTCCGGATAATCACCTTCGACGGTACACAACCATTGTTCAGACAATCGCCGCCGATCAACCTGCATTCAATCAACGCCACCCTGGCGCCGAGCGCTACAGCGGTTTTCGCGGCGCCCAGACCCGCAGGCCCCGCACCGACTATCACCAAGTGGTAGCGCTCGGCAGCGTGCGGATTGACCCAGCGCGGCGGATGCACACTGGCCAGGCGTTGACGCTCATAAGCATCCTGCGGCGTGGTGATCGACCCATCGTAGTCTTGCGTCATCAGCCTGCTCCCGCAAATGGCGTTTGCTGCAACCAGCCGCCATGGAACCCTGCGCGCTGCAAACCGTCGCGGATGTAGGGGCAGGCGCGCATCAGCTCCCAAATCCGTTGGCTACGATGGTTCTCGATCATCATCAGTACAATGCCCTGATCGAGCCCGTAGTGCCCTGGGGACACCCAGGCGCGCCCGTTGGCATCGGCGAGGCTCGGATTGAAGCTGCTGGAAAAGCGCCCTTCGACGCACATTTCCGGGTAGCGCTCCATCATATGCCGCACCGCGTCGAGGACAATTTCCGGCGCAAACGGCAACGACGCCACCACCGAGGGGGCGCACAGTGTGCCGTCATCCGGCCCGTACGGTACGCCACGAGCGGCATAACCGAACAATCGCCGCGGCTCATTGGACAGCTGTGGCTGCTCATCGCTCGGCCCATCGCAAGCGGACAAGCCCCAGCAATTTTCAGCGTAGCCGGCGAACTCTTGCGGGTTACGCCGCGCGTACTCACGCTGGATGTAAGCGGCGCGTCGGCTGTTCTGGAAGTAGTCCGAGCACTTCTCACGCATGAAACCATCGTGGATGCCGCGAAAATCTATCCATGCATGGGAGAAATGGTGGACAAACAGCGGCCCGGCATAGAGATAGTCATGGTCGTAGAGGTTTTCCCACTGATAGGTGGAGGTCCATGCCCGGTAGCAGTCGCCCACGATTGCACAGCTTGGCGAGCCGAGCGCCAACACATACAGCAGGATGGCCTCGCTGTAGCCCTCCCAGCCGTAATGCAGGAACCCGCATTCGGGTTTCCAACCCTGCCTTATCGTCTCACCACTGTCCTGTGCCCAGCGCCAGTCGATGCGCCGATAAAGAAAGTCGGCCAGGCCCCGCAACTCGTTCTCGTCAGCGGTATCCACGCAAAAATACAGGCTTGCCGTCAACACGCCGGCGATCAGCAAAGCGGTGTCGATCATCGACAGTTCCGAGCGCCAAACCCGCACACCCGTATGGATATCAAGGAAGTGATAATAAAACCCTTTATATCCTGTCGCCCCGGGGCTACCGCTTTGATCGCTGGCCTGGAAGAAACGCAGTGCGGCGAGGCTGAACCGCAGCGCGTCGGCCCGTGTCAACCAGCCCCGATCTACGRCCAGCGGATACACTGACAGGGCGAATCCGACCACCGCGATACTGACGGGCGAACCGGGACGCGAGGTATCGGCCACCAGTCCGTTAAACGGATTCAATGTCTGCAGGAAATAACCCAAGGCGGCACGCTGCAGGCGATCGAAAAGCGCTTCATCGGCGAGTGTGGACTGTACTGTCCGCGAGCGGCGCTCAACCCTGTTCATCGGCAGGACCGAAGAGGCTTATGAGCGCCTGCTCTGAAAGAAACTGACCGCCAGCAAAATCAGCGCCACGATCAACAGGACATGAATGAAGCCGCCCAGGCTGTACGACGTTACCAGCCCAAGTAACCACAGGACGATCAGGACGACCACGATTGTTTGTAGCATGACGATTCTCCGATTGTGATCCAGGACTTTCTGAACACCTCCAGATTGAACGCATCGGCAACGTAGTTCTGTGCGCCAGCGTACCCATTAGAGAACAAGCTCAAGACGATGCGCACATCCGTCCAGCGGCACGCGAACGGCCCCTTGCTCGCAGGTCTGCGGTACACCATCGAGCAGCGCCTGCTCGAGGTCCCGGCAACGTCGTCCCGCCGACTTCAGGCTGATCGTGTAGTCGCTGCCGTCCAGCCTCAGACGGGCTTCAAAACCTGGCCAGTGACGCGGGATGCAGGGATCGACAACGAGAAACGCCCCCTCTCGGCGCAACCCCAGAATCCCCTCTACGCCGGCGCGGTACATCCAGCCGGCCGAGCCGGTGTACCAGGTCCAGCCACCCCGGCCTATATGCGGCGCAACGGAATAGACATCCGCGGCGATCACATAAGGTTCGACCTTGTAGCGCTCGACCTGCTGTGGCGTGCGCGCATGGTTGATCGGATTGAGCAGCGCGAACAACTCGACGGCCTTATCGCCTTCCCCGAGTCGGGTCAACGCCAGGATCGTCCACATCGCCGCATGGCTGTACTGCCCGCCATTCTCGCGCAGGCCTGGCGGGTAGCCTTTGATATAGCCGGGGTCGAGCGAAGTGTGCGCGAACGGGGGTGCGAACAGTAACGCCAGGTTGTCGTCGCGGCGGATCAGCAGACGCTCCAGCGAGGCCATCRCCAGCCTCGCGCGGGCGGGATCGGCGCCACCTGAGAGTACCGCCCAGGACTGCGCAATGGAGTCGATCCGACATTCCTCGCACGCCGCCGAGCCGAGCCACGTACCATCGTCGAACGTCGCCCGGCGATACCAGTCGCCATCCCAGGCCTCACGCTCCAACGCTTTGCGCAGCAACCCCGCATGCGCCCGCCACCGCTTGGCACGCTGATCGTCGCGGCCGTCGGCCAAAGGCGCAAAACTGTTCAAGGTGCTCAACAGCAACCAGCCGAGCCAGACACTCTCGCCCTGCCCGCCCACGCCAACCCGGTTCATACCGTCGTTCCAGTCGCCGCTGCCGATCAGCGGCAAGCCTTGGGCACCGGTCAGCGTCAGACACTGGTCGAGACCGCGGGCGCAATGTTCGAACAGCGAAGCCGACTCGTCCGCGGGCATCGGCTGGAAGAACGCGTCGCTTTCGCTGGGGAGCAACTGCCGCCCTTCGATGAACGGCACGCTCTCGTCCAGCACCCCGGCATCCCCGGAAGACGTGACATAGGTGGCGCAGGCAAAGGCCAGCCAGACACGATCATCGGAAATCCGCGTACGGACCCCCTGCCCCGAATGCGGTAACCACCAGTGCTGCACATCGCCCTCGACGAACTGCCGGGCGGCAGCACGCAGCAGATGAGACCGGGTTTGCGCTGGGTGTGCGAATGCCAGTGCCATGCAGTCTTGCAACTGGTCACGGAAACCATAGGCACCGCTGGCCTGGTAGAACGCCGAACGAGCCCAGATGCGGCAAGCCAGAGTCTGGTAGAGCAGCCAACCGTTAAGCAGGATATCCAGGGCGCGGTCGGGCGTGCGTACCTGCACTGCACCGAGCACTTCGTCCCAGTGCCGTTTGACCGCTGCAAGTACCTCGTCCAGGTCACGCTCGCGGTAACGCAGAACCATCTCCCGGGCAGCATCGGTCGATACGGCCTGCCCCAGCAAAACCAGCACCTCGACAGACTCGCCGGGGGCCAGCTCGACGACGCACTGCAGCGCCGCGCATGGGTCCAGACCGGCACCGCAGGCCGCGGACAACGGAGCTCTACCGAGCAGCGCCCGAGGCGCCGCCGGCCCGCCATGGCGACCGAGGAATTCGCGGCGGTCGGCGGTCCAGGCGCTTTGCCGGCCGCCGAGATCAGCAAATGCCACACGGCCCGGGAAGGCGATACTCCATGGGTTGTGCGCCAGCAGCATGCCGCTGGCGGCGTCGATCTCCGTTTGGATGAACGGCCCGTTGGTCCCGCGCGAGGTGCCGAGCACCCATTCCACATAGGCCGTCACCGACAGTTGACGTGGCCGCCCGGACAGATTGCGCAGGGTCAGTCGGGAAATTTTCAATGGGTCGTCCAGCGGCACATACTGCAGCAATTGCGTGTGAATGCCGTGTGCCGAATGGTTGAAGCGGCTGTAGCCGAAGCCGTGCGCAGCGCGGTAGACGCCGTCGTCGCGGATCGGCTGCGCGGTAGGGCTCCAAAGCTGGTGACTTTCCTCGTCGCGGATATACAGCGCCTCGCCCCCCGGGTCAGCGACCGGGTCATTGGACCAGGGGGTGAGTTGGTTTTCACGGCTGTTCTCGGCCCAAGTGTAGCCGCTGCCGTGCTCCGAGACCTGGAAGCCGAACGCCGGGTTAGCGATCACATTGATCCACGGCGCGGGCGTCGTCTGGTCGCGCTCAAGCGTGATCAGGTATTCCCGCCCGTTGCGATCAAAGCCACCCAGGCCATTGAAAAACTCCAGGCCGTCATCCCCGACCGGTGCCTCCGGCAACGGCCACACTGGCATTGACGGAGGCTGGCGGACGGCAAGCCAGTTGCGCGGCGCAGGCTTTGGCAGGCGCTCGAGCTGGTCTGCAATGGAACCACGATGGGCGATCAACTCGACTCGCGCCACGGCCTGCAGCAATGCCCGTGTTTCTACGGTCATGAGGTCGGTGCGCAATGTGTAGACCGCACCGCGCCTGCGCTCCTCGCCAAAGTGCAGGCGAGACTGAGTGCTGCGTACTGCGGTTTCTATCGCCTCCTGCAGGTCCTGCACATAGGACGACGCCCGTTCGTTGAGGATGACCAGGTCGACGTGCAGGCCCTTTATCCGCCAGTATTCACGGGCACGCAGCAACTGACGGACCCGGGCGAGGTCCTCGACCTCGTCGATGCGCAAGAGAACCAACGGCAGATCACCAGAAATCCCCAGCGGCCATAGCCCCGACTGGCACCCCGCCCCTCGTATGATGGCCGGCGCCGAAGCGCGAAAACGTGGGTCAACATAGAGAATCGGCGCGGCCAGGCGCTGGAAGTCCGCCGCCTCCTCGGAGTCGATGCCAAGGTCGCGCAATTGCACCTGGGCCTGGGTCCAGGCCAGGGTCTTGGCGCGCTCGAAGGCATTGCGTTCATGGTGCTTGTCGATCAGATCCAGTAATTCCTCTCGCGAGCTTGCGACCACCGTCCAGAAGGCTACCCGCGCAACTTTGCCGGGCCCAACCCGCAGACGTTGACGCAAGGAAAAGATCGGATCGAGGACCGTCCCCTGGCTGTTCGACAGCGCCCGATGCCCGGTGATCGCCAGCGCCTCGCGCACGCTACGGTTGCGGCCAAGGAAACGCGCGCGGTCGGACTCGTATTGCGGATCAGCGATCAGTTCACCTTCCACCACCACGAAGTGCGCCGCCCATACCGGCGTTTCCTCCGGTCCACGCGGGCGGCGAGTGGCGACCAGTGCCGTGAACTCGGCAAGGTATTCAGTCTGCACGAACATTCGCGAGAACACTGGATGCGCGCTGTCAGCGGCCCGAGTCGCCAGGACCACCTCGGCATAGGAGGTCAGTTCGATGTCGCGTGGCCTGCGCCCGTTGTTGACCAGCGAAACTCGCCGCACTTCGCCGTTGTCCTCGCCGGACACCAGTACTTCCAGGCTGGTGACCAGCGAGCCTTGGCGATGAATGAACTCGGCCTGATCCTCGTGGAACAGCACCTCGCCGTTTTCAACGTCGCGGCCACTGGGCTGCAGCGTCGCCGACCAGGCTTCCCCACTTTGGGTGTCACGCAGGAAGATGAAGCTGCCCCAGTCATCGCGGGTGGCATCCTCACGCCAGCGCGTCACGTCGATATCCCCCCAGCGACTGTAACCGCCGCCTGCCGAGGTGAGCATCAGCGCGTAGCGGCCATTGGAGAGCAGATGGGTGATCGGCGCGCCGCCGCCTCCCGCATCGATGCGCCGCAGGGTTTCGCTGCGGCCCTCGGTCGCGGAAACAGTCACCTCTTCGGCTCGTGGATGCGCCAACAGTACGTCCCGTGGCACGCGCTCCTGCAGTAGCAAATCGCAGGCCTGAATCATCGGCTCGCGGTGGAAACGGCAGCGCATCCTGCCATCGTGCAAGGCATTGGCGATGGCAACGATGGTCATGCCCTGATGGTGGGCCATAAAGCAGCGAACGATCGCCACATTCTCGTCATCCGGCAGCCGTGAGCGGGTGAAGTCCAGCGCCTCGTAGAAACCATAGCGGCCCTGCGCGCCCATCCCGGCCAGCCGCTCGTAATTGCGGCGCGCCGCCTGCGGATCGATCATCGCCGCCAGACCGGTCGCATAAGGCGCGACCACCACGTTCTCGGACAGCCCGCGCTTGAGGCCAAGCCCGGGCACACCGAAATTGGAGTACTGGTAGGTGAACTCCAGATCGCGGGCGTTGTAGGCGGACTCCGAGATCCCCCAGGGGATGCCCAACGAACGGCCGTAGGCTTCCTGTAACGCCACCACCAGACGAGTGCTCTGTTCCAGCAGGCTGCCAGCCGGCGCTCGCATCACCAGTGACGGCATCAGATATTCAAACATCGAGCCGGACCAGGAGATCAGCGCCGAGCCGCCGGGGACCGGCGTTGCGATGCGTCCGAGGCGGAACCAGTGACGAGTCGGGACATCCCCCTTGGCAATGGCGAACAGGCTGGCCAGTCGTGCTTCCGAGGCGAGCAAGTCATAGCAGCTCGGATCGAGGCGATTATCGGTTTGGGAGTAGCCGATCGATAGCAGCTTTCGTTCGGGGTCGAGCAGAAAACTGAAGTCCATCGCCCCGGCCATCGCCCGGGCCATATCGGCGAGCGCTTGCAAGCGCGGCGCCAATGTAGACCGCGCCTCGTCCGGCAGCGTGCGGTCGCGCAGGTGTTCAGCCACTGCCTTGCGCAGCGCTTCGACCCAGAACAGCAGGTCATCACCCTCGCCGACCGGAACGACCCTGACGGCCACCTTGGCGGCCTTCTCGGTCAGCCGCTTCAGACTCGGCAGCAGTCCGTCGAATGCTTGCAGCCCCGCCAAGTGGACGCGGACTTCCTCCAGATCGTCGCGCAGTTGCCGCAGCGGCTCGCCACCGGCGCCCGACAGCCCGCCAATGGCCTCCTGGACCAGCCACAGGTCGTCCATCAGGCCACGACAGGCCTCCTGCGCCAACGGGCTTTCCCGCCACTCATCGCAGGCGTTGGCGAGCACGATCAGGTGCCCGGCGAAGTTACCACTATCGACCGACGACACGTAGGCCGGATGCAAGGCTCGCAGGTCGTGGGTCGCATACCAGTTGAAAAAATGCCCGCGGTAACGCGGCAGCTTCTCCAGGGTTGCCATGGTCGCTTCCAGGCGCTCGAGCGTCTCAATGCTGCCGGCCCAGCCAAAGTCGCGGGCAGCGACTGCCGAGAGCAGGTAGAGCCCAATGTTAGTCGGCGAGGTGCGATGTGCGAGTACCGGTTTGGGCTGTTCCTGGAAATTGTCCGGCGGCAGCAGGTTATCCTCCGCTGTAACGAAGGTTTCGAAGAAGCGCCAGGTGTGTCGCGCGGTCAAGCGCAGGGCATGCGCGTCCAGCGGCGAAGCCGTGCGCTGGCGGGCGACCTTCGATGGCCGGCTGCTCAGCAGAGCCAACGCCGGCGCTGCCAACCAGAGCAACGCTAGTGGACCGGCTAGCGGCCAGGAGCTGGGCGCCAAGGCCAGGCCAACTGCGCTTATCAGCAGTGCAAGCGCGGTGCCACCAGCCATCAGCCGGTAACTGCCGCGCAGGTCTGGCAAAGGGCAGCTGGACGCCTGCGCAGCGGTGGTCCATTCGAGCAGGTGATCGTGGCTGGAGAACATCCGCACCAAGGTGCGCCCGATAGCGTCACCCATGCGCCATGCAAGGTCCGCCAAAAAGGCCAGCGAGAGCACAATCTGCAGAGCCGCGCGACGCAGGTCGGCACCTAACATGCCGAAGTGATTGCGCAGACGGATGCCGCGCCGCTGCGGCAGCAGGGAGCAGACGGTTGGCAGCAGGGCCGGAATCATCAGGGTCGCCAGCACGAACAGTGTAGCGAGCAGCGCCAGCGGCAACGGCAGCCACCAGCAGAACACCAGACTGGCCAGGGCGAAGGGCGCGAACAACGAGCGACGCAGGTTGTCGAGCATCTTGCAGCGGCCAATCGGCGGTACCGCCTGAGCCCCCGTCCAGTGCCCGAATACCCAAGGAAGCAATTGCCAGTCGCCGCGCGTCCAGCGGTGCAGACGTTTGGCGGTGACATCGAAGCGCGCCGGGGATTCTTCGATCACTTCGACATCCGAGGCCAGGCCGGCGCGGGCGAAGATGCCCTCGAATAGATCATGACTGAGCAGCCGGTTGTCGCCGACCCGGCCACCGAGGGCGGCTTCGAAGGCATCCACATCATAGATACCCTTACCGGTGTAGGAACCTTCGCCGAAGAGGTCCTGGTAAACATCCGAAACCGCCGACGCGTAGGGATCTATGCCGCCGGGACCGGAGAACACCTGCTGGTAAAAGGAGCCCTCGCCGCCCAGCGGCAGAGAGGGCGTGACCCGTGGCTGGAGGATCGCGTAGCCGCTGACAATGCGCTTCAGCGCGGCGTCGAAACGTGGGTGGTTCAATGGGTGAGCCATCTTGCCAATCAGCCGCAGCGCCGCCTCCCGCGGCAGGCGGGTATCGGCGTCAAGGGTGATCACGTAGCGCACCCCGGCCGGCACTTTCGGTGCCTCGCCGAAGATGGACATGAAACTCGTCTCGCCATCCCCACGCAACAGGCGGTTTAGCTCGTGCAGTTTGCCGCGCTTGCGTTCCCAGCCCATCCAGCACTGCTCGCGGGCATTGAACAAGCGCCGCCGACAGAGCAAGAAGAAGCGCTGGCCGCCGGGCCCAGGCCCATAGCGGCGATTCAGCTGTTCGATCGCCTCGGTTGCTACCGTCAGCAAATGCGCATCGCTGTCGAGCTCCTCTTGCTGCGCATCGACGCCATCGGCCAGCAAGGCAAAGGCCAGATCGCCGCCGATGCCCGCCAAATGGTGGACCTCCAGTCGCTCGATCTGCTCCAACAGATCGGCTTCGCTGGTCAACAGCGTCGGCACAGCGATCAGCGTACGTAGCGCCTGCGGCACGCCGGCGGACAACTCCAACCCCGGCAGAGTAATGGCGCCGAAACTCCGGGTGACTATGCGGTTGACCAGCGCCGTGGCCACCTCGGTGACCGGCACGCACATCGACAGCAGGAACAACAGGATCCAGCCAACAGCCACGGACGGCACCGCCAAGGCCCAGGCCATTAGCGCCAGTAGCAGCGTGGTCAGCAAGAAAATGCTGCCAACATAGCCGCCGATGCCCAGGCGAATGTTGAAGCGGCTGATGCGCAAGCGCAGAGGTGCGCGAAAGCCCATGGCCCGCTCCAGCGCCGGGCGTCCCTCGGCGATCAGGTGGTAGCCAGGATCGCTCGCTCGCCCACCCCACTCCTCGCCCTGCTCGGCGCTCTCAGCCAGGCGGGCAGCCTCCAAGGCCCGGTCGGCGACCTCCAGTTCCGAGAGAGCCGAGCCACGCGCCAGTTGCTCGATGGCGCTGCGGTACAGGTTGCGCGTCGGGAAGTCCATAAGGGCAAACGCACTGCCCGCGCGCAAGCGCGCATCGACCAGGCTGACACTTTCAAACAGCTTGGCCCAGTCAATATCGGAAATCAGCCGCATGCTGGTGATGATGTTGCGCACCGTGACATTGGAGGCACCCTGGCGTTGCTGGGCGTGCTGCACCACCTCCTCGACGCAAACACCCTGTGCTTGCAGACGTTCGTCCAGCCAGCCCAGCGCCGGGGTCGTACGCGGATCCTGGTCGCGCAGGCGTTTAGCGAGTTGAGCGGCGAACAGCTCGGGCAACCGCCCGAGCGGACGCGCGGCGATGTCTGCCAGCGCCGAACGGGCGCTGGCAGGTACGAGCAAACGATCGGCCAGTTCGTCGGCGTCCGCGCGGGCCATACGACCGTCGTCGATCTGCTCGGCGAGTCGGCGCAGGTTCTCGATCAGGACGATACGCAGGGTGATCGCCACAGCCCACAACTCACCGATGGTCAGCGGCTGGACCCGCTGGTACGCATCGATGAAACACCGCAGCATGTCGAGGTCGAGATGACTGTCGGTATGCGCAACGAAGGCCCAGGCCAGGCCAAAGACCCGCGGGTAGCCAGCGAACGGTCCCTCGGCGAGCTTCGGCAACTGGCGGTAGTAGCCAGGTGGCAGATCATCGCGAATTTCCCGGATCTGTTCCTCGACGATATGGTAGTTATCCAGCAGCCATTCGGCGGCGGGCACCACGCTGTGGCCGCTCTCAAGCTCCGCGGCGCTCGCCCGGTAGGCGGCGAGCAGGACCGAAGCGTTGTCGTCGAGGCGTACATGCAAGGAAAGCACAGTGGGCGGCCTGGGTGTCACCTGCTGGGCGATGGCCAGACTCTCGGCATGCTGCTCAAGTCGCTCGATACCGAAAAGCGTCTCCCGTACCGGCGCATGGTCACTCCAGGGGGGTGATAGAACGCGCTGCCCAAGTGCCCGGCGGAAGATTGAATGCATAAATAACGTTCCGAGACGCGCATCGGTCTCATCAGCAAGCTAGGTAGCGAACCTCAGACAAGGCGGCAAGGGGCTCGAAACAGCTACATGCCGCTGTTCAGTCAAGCCCGGCGCCAGTCAATCAAAGTCGCCCCATTAGCAGCAGCACGATGACGATGATCACCACAATGCCCAACCCACCGCTTGGCCCGTATCCCCAGCTCCTGCTATGCGGCCAACTCGGGAACGCACCGATCAACAGCAGGATGAGAATAATTAACAGAATTGTGCCCAAGCTCATGGCTATCTCCTCGGACGCATGAAGAAACTGGCTGGTTGACTATCGCTCAAAGCGCGTCCAGCAATCTGACAGAGCCCAGATTGAGTGTATTCACAGGCACGAGTCTGTACGCCAACGCACAGAGTCCGCTCAGAAGCTGATGCGCGGTTCAACGTTAATGGCCCCAGTTGAAATTACAGCTCAGGCGCCCATCACCAGAATCAACGTTGCGCATACGCAGGCATACAACGCGCCTTCGAACAGGGCTTCATGCCAGACAAATCGCAATACCCCCAGGCGGCGCAAGGTCCAGTCCAACAGCAGAAAAATCGGCAAGGCCAGCAACAGCGCCTGGGCGATTGGCGGCAGATAGACGCCCCCCACTTCCAGATCAATGGGCAAGGGCTGGCACTCCTTCCTTGTCTGCGGGCTGAAAGTATTTGCGATGGCGCTCCAGAAACGACACCACGATCAACAACGCCACGCGCATCCTGAATACCGACCACAGGTGTTCATGTACGTCTAGATGCAAGTCGTCCATTTCATCGCCCAAGACATGCAAGCTTCCGAGCAACTGCACAAGGTCAACCCCGGGTCGCCCGGCGATCAATCGCCCGGTCTCTCGGACTGCCGCCAGCAAACGGTTCTGTTGTTGCGTACTCAACAACGTATTGCTCTGCCCCTGCTGCCTGAGCTGGTTCAAAGCCACCCCCAGCGCCATGCACCCGAGGCTGACTTCGAACAGCTCGCGGGTATGCTTGTCGCTGGTCACCGGCAATAGTCCCAACATCATGGTCAGGCGATCGACCATACGGCTTTCAAACGCAAATTGCTGTTCATCGGTGGCCGGCGTCTTCAACAAAGCGTAGACCTGCTCGCAGCTTTCATTGAACAGGCGGCGCATTCGTAAATCGGGCCTGAACGGGAAGATCAAGGCATACACGCTGAGCGCCATCACGGCCGCGCAGATATACGCACCGGCAAACTCGAACCACTGAATGGCATTGTTTTGGCCGATTCCTGCGTTTTGCGGCCCCAGCAACAGCATGGTCGTCAGTCCAAGACCAATGCCTGTGCCAGTGGTTGGCGGACTGGCCAGCCCCACCGCGACCGCGTACAGCAATGGCGCAAACAACAAGGCGAGCAACTCGAAGTCACTGATCATCGGCATCAGCATGAACAGATAGAACGCCGACACCACCAAGGCCAGACCCAGCCCCCTGGCAAAGCTTTGACTGGCCAGCAACGGTCGCGGAAAAGTCGCCATCAGCGAACAGAGAATCCCCACTACAATCATCCCGCCACGGGCCCCATCCCAAGCAGTCTCGATCCAGATCAGCCCCGCCACCAGTAACGCGGTAAATGCCCGGATTGCGTTCATTGCTGCCAACGTGAAGTCCAGATGCAACGGGTTGTCCTGGCCGCGGAACACGCAACTGGCTTCCCGTCCTTCCTGGATCGCGTCGCTCAGTTCCAGAATCTGCCCCAGTTGCTCCAACATCCGTGCCTGCTCCCAGCGCAGTGCCCAGGCCAATGAACGCAGCGTGGCAGGCATCGTCTCGGTGAGTTGTTCGGCCTTGTAGGCCTGGTCATCGAAACGCTGTTGCAGCGTCAAAAAATGATGCCGCGCCTCAATCGACAATGAGCGACCTTGCACGGCCAACTCATCAAGGAATGCCAGTTCCTCGCTGCGCAACCGCTGTATTTCTTCCGGCAACGCGCCCTCCCAACGTTCSGTGAGTAATTGCCGCTGGTGACGCAAAGCCGTCAGCCGCGAAGTCAGCAGCACCAGTTGATTGCCAAGCAACTGCACCAGGCTATTGGCACTGCGCAACCGTGGTGCATCGAAGTACAAATGTCGACGCAGCCCTTCAAGGGCGCTGATCTCGCCCAACAGTTGCATTTGCCGCTTGTGGAAATCGGCCTCGCTTTCCTCGGTTCGAATCACCGCTGCCGCGTGAGTCGCGAGCAGTTTGATCACTTGATCGATCTTGGCGAAATAACCCTTGGCCACCGCCTCCGGTCGCGCCGTCAGAAGGCTGACAACGCACACGCAGGCCACCGCCAACAGTGTTTCTGTCACGCGAGTGACGGCCAGCAGGAATGTACCCTCCTGATCGGGTTGCGCCAGCAGTGCCACCACCACCGCCGTGTAACCGCTCAGGACAAACGCTTGGGAACTGGTGTAGCGCAACAAGGTGCCGCCGGCGGTACACAGCGCCAACCACAAGGCCAGGGTGATGATGAAGGGCAGCGGCGCCTGGGGGAAAATGGCCATGATCAACACCGCGACCGCCGCGCCCAACGTGGTGCCGATGATCTGGCCGAAACTTCGGGCCAGGGCCATGCCGCCCAATGGCTGACTGACAATGATCACCGCCATGATCGACCACTTGGGCTGGTCGAGGTCGAACACAAAGGCCAGGTACAGCGTCAGCAACCCGGCCACGATGGTTCTCAGGGCAAACAGCAGCACCTCGCGTCCGGGGTTGAGAATCGCCTTGAAGTATTGAAGCAGCGGTTGCATGGGAGCGCTCATCGAGTCATCTCCTGCAAGCGTAGTCATTGCTTCCTTGCTTCGACGAGTTTCAATGTCGACAAGACCTGTAGGCCATTTCGCCGATGGACACGCCTGCGTCGATAGAGCCTGTCGATCACTTCGTCAGCCAAAGCGATTGGACAGGATCCCCCCATGCCCCTAGGCTGAAATCGCTGCGCAAGCATCACTCTCTCTATAAAGCCCCTGTCCATGATTGTGCGTCCCAAGCCGAACCTGCTCGGCATGTTGTTTTCCCTTAAAGGCTCGATTGCCAAGCGCATTGCCTTGCGCAGTCTGTTGGTGACCCTGTTGGCGTCGGTAATCGTGCTGGTGGAGATCTGGCACCCGGCGTATTTCTCCAAGGTCAACGCCACGCCGTTCACCCTGCTGGGTCTGTCGTTGTCGATCTTCATGAGTTTTCGCAACAATGCCTGCTACGACCGCTGGTGGGAGGGCCGCAAGCATCTGGGGCAGTTGATCATCGAAGTGCGATCGTTGATTCGTCAAACCCAGGGGCTGATGGCGGCGGCCGAACGTGAACTTATGCTGCGTGAGCTCTGCGGGTTCGCCCATGGCCTGATCGCCCGCCTGCGCGTTGAAAACGAGATGAGCGCCATCAAGCCGTGGACGCAGGATGCCGTGGACGCAGAGCATCCGAACATCACTGACGCGCTCTTGCAGCGGATCGGCGTCCGGTGCTCGGCCCTTGCCGAACGCGGCCAGATCAGCGAATGGCGTTATACCCAACTGGAAACGCGACTGGTCAGCCTCAGTCAGGTCCAGGCCAGTTGCGAACGCATCAAAAGTACGCCGCTGCCCTTCCCCTACACCCTGTTGCTGCACCGCACCATCTACCTGTTCTGCATCCTGTTGCCGTTCGCCATGGCCGAATCTCTTGGCTGGCTGACACCGGTGATTACCGCCATTGTCAGCTACACCTTTTTCGGCCTCGACGAAATTGGCGACGATCTGGAAGACCCGTTCGGCTTCGATGAGAACGATCTGCCGTGCAATGCGATTTTGCGCACGCTGGAGCGCGAAGTGCTGGCAGCGTTGGGGCAAACCGACTTGCCACCGGCCCTTGAGCCCGATGACTACGTGCTGAACTGAGCCAGGGTTTGACTCACAGCCCGGCCTGACCGAAGCTGGTGACCTTGTAAAAGCCTGTCAGCTCCCGGATTCCTGCATGCCTCAGTCCCGCCGCTATCTGCTCATCAGCCTCTGTGCACTGTTTGCCCTCGCCCTTGCCTGGTTTTTTTTGCGCAGCACGACGCCCGTGGTGCCGGAGGCAATTCGACGCGGCTACAGCGAAGCGCTGACCCAGGCACGCATGGGTCAACCGGGGGCGGCGCGGGTTCTTTACCAGCAATTGGGCCGCCCTGACCTGTCCGACAAGCGCCGCGTCTGGCTGCATGCCGAACTGCCCAACTACCCCAGCCCGCAAGCCTTGAAACTGGCGGATGCGGACCTGCAACATCCATCGTCGGAGGTACGCATCGCGGCGATCAAAAGCATCAGCGGTTTAGTGCCCAATGGACAGCGAAGTCTGTTGCTCGGGCCCTTGCTCGATGACAGCGACCCAAGCGTCCGGTTTGCGGCGGTCAACGCCTTGCTGGGGCTGTCTCCGGATGAGCTGGGGTTGTATTTCGGCCCCCTGGAGCAAGCCATTGACGCTTGGGAGCAGGTCCTCAAGCAGCAGCCGGAAAGCGCCGACACCCAGTACCAACTGGCGCGCCTGCATTTGCACAATGCCGAACTGAAGGACGCGCAGCAGGCATTGGAGCGCACGTTGCAACTGGCGCCCGGCAACTTGCCGGCACTGGTGATGCAGATTGACGTGCTGGATCGACTGGGCCAAAGCGATGCCGCCCAGCAATTGTTGGCGAAGCAGTTAAAGGCCCAGCCCGATTCGGCCTACTTGCAACATGCGTTGGGGCTCTGGTTGCTGCATCACGGGCAAAGTGAGTTCGCCTTGCTCGGGCTGTCCAAAGCCGTGGAGCTTGAACCCGACAATAAGGATTACCGCTACGACCTGGCCACCACGTTGCATGGTGAACAAGAGCTGGAGGCCGCGCAGAAACAGCTGCAGGAAATCGTCCAGCGCCACCCGGCCGATCGCAAGGCGCGCGTGCTGTTGATCAACTATTGGAAGGAAAGCGGACAGTTGCAGAACGTACAGATCCTGTTGGCGCAGCTCGAGCAGCTCAATCCGGATGATCCGGCGTTGCAGCAAGGGCTTTAATCAAGATCAAAAGATCGTCCGAACGCGGCCCGAGCCTTCGGCAGCGCCTACAGGGGGGCCGTACGACACAACCGTCGACACAGCTTCAGGAGAGCATGTCCTGCATGATCTGTTGCAACACATCCAGATCGAATGGCTTGGCCAGGATCGGTGCCTTGCGGGTGATCGGGCTGTCGGTCTCGCGGATTTCCTGCGGGTAACCGCTGATGAAGATCACCTTGAGTTCCGGTCGCAGCTTCACGGCTGGTTCGGCGATTTGCACGCCAGAAATCCCGCCAGGCAGGCGGAAATCGGTGATCATCATGTCCAGGTTTGGTTTGCTCGCCAGGATCTCAAAGGCCTGCTCACCATTTTCGGCTTGCAGCACCCGGTAACCTTCACCCGACAAATAAGCGGACAGCACCATCAAAATCGAAGGGTCATCTTCAACGATCAGTACCACGTCTTGTGCATCTTCACTCATGGAAAACCTTTGTTCGGTCAATAGCTGCTGATACGACCATGTGGTCAATCAGAGGTTGCGTTCATCGGGCTGTTTTCCTGCAGCGGCAGACAAACGCGAAACAAGGCGCCTTCGCCAATCCGGCTCTCGACGGTAATGGAGCCACCATGGGCGGCGACAATCTGCTGCGAAATAAACAACCCCAGGCCCAGCCCCGCCACCACGGCCCTGGTGGAAACCCGCTCGAACTGCTGAAAAATGCGCTGTTGATTCTCTACACCGATCCCGATACCGCGATCCTGAACCTCAACCCGCGCTTGCCCGTGGTGATTGTACACGCGAACGTCGATCGCGCTCTTGGCACCATAGCGCAACGCATTAGTCAGCAGATTGCAAATCACTTGTTCGATACGAAACTCGTCCCAGTCGCCCATCACGGGCTGGTCGGCGATCAAGCTGACTGACGACTCTGCGGCCTCAACCTGCGGTGCGAAGTTCTGCAAAAGATTGTGCACCAGTTGCACCAGGTCAAACCGACTGGGGCGGATAGACAGCTTGYCGGTGCGGATCCGCGACACATCAAGCATGTCTTCGATCAGGCGGATCAAGCTTTTGATCTGCCGTTCGTCGCGCTCGACCATGGCGTGCATTTTGTCCAGGGTGAACGCCGCGGCGTTATCCCGGGCCAGGTGCATTTTGCGCAACTGGGTTTCGAGGATCAGGCCATTGAGCGGTGTACGGACTTCATGCGCAACGATGGACATGAAGTCATCGCGCATGCGCACCGCCTGCTTCAGTTCTTTCTGGGTGTTCTGCAACTGTTCGAGCAACGCCCCCTGTTCGCGGCGACTTTGCTCCAGGGCTTCGACCTGTTGCTTCATCGCCTTGCTCTGGCGATACAGATCGACGAAGACATTGACCTTGCTCTTGACCGCGTGAACATCCAGCGGCTTGTGCAGAAAGTCCACGGCTCCGCTTTCGTAGCCCTTGAATGCGTAGTTGAGATCACGGCCAGCGGCACTGACGAACACAATCGGGATGCTTTTGGTTTTTTCCGTGCCGCGCATCAACTCGGCCAACTCAAAGCCGTTCATGCCGGGCATCTGCACATCGAGAATGGCCAGCGCGAATTCGTGCTGCAACAACAGCGACAGGGCTTCGTCGGCGGACAAGGCCTTGTAGACGATGAGGTCCTGCCGCTTGATCAACGCCTCAAGCGCCAGCAGGTTCTCCGGCAGGTCGTCTACGATCAGTAGTTTGGTCTGGATGTCACTTGGCATGGGATACGTTCCCGCTCGACACGCAGACGGCCGAAGCACCGATCACGATAGCTTCTACACAAGGAATACCTGCACTGTTCATGATTTGCGGTAGATCCTTTCTTGTTTGACCAACGGCTCAAACTGATTGCCATAGGCCGAAAAATCCAGGGTTTCCTTGCTGCCCAGTGCCAGAAAGCCCCGATGACACAAAGATTCGTGAAACAAGCCGAACGTTCGATCCTGAAGCTTTTTGTTGAAATAAATCAGTACATTACGACACGAAATTAATTGAGTTTCGGAGAATACGCTATCGGTGGCCAGGCTGTGATCGGCGAAGGTTACGTTGTCGCACAGGCTCTTGTCGAAAATCGCGTAGTCATAAGCCGCCGTGTAGTAATCGGCGAACGAACGCTGACCACCGGCCTGCTGATAATTGTGAGTGTAGGCCCGAACATTCTGCAGGGAGAAAATCCCCTGCCTGGCTTTATCCAGCGAGCGCGGGTTGATGTCGGTGGCATAGATGATGGTGCGATCCAGCAAGCCTTCTTCGCGCAGAAGGATCGCCATCGAATAGACCTCTTCGCCGGTGCTGCAACCGGCAATCCAGACCTTTATCGACGGATAGGTCTTGAGCAGCGGCACCACTTCCTGACGCAGCGCCAGGAAGTGCGAAGGGTCGCGAAACATTTCGCTGACCGGAATCGTCAGCAATTGCAGCAGCTGCATGAATGCGGTCGCATCGTGCAGGACCTTCTCTTGCAGCGCCGAGATGGTATTGCACTCGAATTGGCTCAATGCATGGTTGACCCGACGCTTGATCGACGCGCCGGAGTAATCGCGAAAATCGTAGCTGTATTTGAGGTAGATCGCTTCGATCAGCAACCTCAATTCGATTTCGCTGCGCTCCATTAGAGGCGTTCCATCTTCGGTAACCACACACGAATCAGCGAGAACAGGCGATCCAGGTCGATGGGCTTGGCCAGGTAGTCGTTGGAGCCGGCCTGCAAGCAGCGCTCCTGATCGTCCTTCATCGCCTTGGCCGTCACCGCAATGATCGGCAGCTTGCGCCAGCGCAGATCCTTGCGGATTTCCTGGGTGGCTTCGAAACCATCCATTTCCGGCATCATCACGTCCATCAGCACCAAGTCGATGTCCTCGACTTCATTTAATCGCTCAATTGCTTCACGACCGTTACGGCCAATCACCACCACCGCGCCCTTGTGCTCCAGCGCACTGGTCAGGGCGAAGATATTGCGTACATCGTCGTCCACCAGCAGCACTTTGCGCCCCTCGAACACCTTATCGCGGCTGCGGGCGGTCTTGAGCATGGTCTGGCGTTCATGGGATAACCGGGATTCGACCTTGTGCAGGAAGAGTGTCACTTCATCCAGCAACCGCTCGGGCGAACGCGCGCCCTTGATGATGATCGAGCGCGAATACTTGCGCAGTTCGGCCTCTTCGTCCCGGGTCAGGTTGCGTCCGGTATAGACGATCACCGGTGGAAACGAGCAGATATCCTCGCAGGACATGCGCTTGAGCAAGTCGTTGCCAAGCATGTCCGGCAGTTTCAGGTCGATGATCATGCAGTCGAAAATCGTGGTGCGCAGCAAATCGAGTGCATCCTGCGCCAGGCCGACGGCAGTGATTTCGACGTCCTCGTCGCCGATCAATCGGGCGATGCTGTCACGCTGCAGATCGTCGTCTTCGACCAGCAATATGCGTTTGACCTTCTGGGTCAGTTTGGCTTCGAGGCGGGCAAACACCTCCTTGAGCTCCTCGCGCGTAGTCGGTTTGACCGCGTAACCGATGGCGCCCATGTGCATGGCGGCCTCGACACGGTCTTCGACCGAGATCACATGCACGGGAATGTGCCGGGTTTCGGCTTGCTCTTTCAGGCGCTGCAACACCGTCAGCCCGGAATGATCCGGCAGGCGCATGTCCAGCAGGATCGCGTCGGGGATGAATTGCCTGGCCAGGTCGTAGCCTTCATCGGCGCCGTAGGCCACCAGGCACTGATAACCCAGTTCATGGGCCAGATCGTAGAGGATACGCGCAAAGTCCGGCTCATCTTCCACCACCAGGATGCAACGAGTGGCGAACGGCGCCCCGTAGCGATCATCATCGAAACGCGCGATTTCGACCTCGGCAACCAGCGGCACAGGCGCGGTAACCACGATGGCTTGCGGCATGGTCACCGGCGTAGCTTTCATCGTTTCGACAGGCGTATCGCCCGGTTCGATGTAGTGCTGCGGCAACACCAGGGTGAACACACTGCCCTGCCCCGGCGTGCTGGTCAGGCTGACGGAGCCGCCCAGCAAGGTGGCCAGATCACGAGAAATCGACAGGCCCAGGCCGGTTCCGCCGTAACGACGGTTAGTAGTGCCGTCGGCCTGACGGAAGGCTTCAAAAATGCTGTCCTGATGATCCGGCGCAATGCCGATCCCGGTATCACGGACGATAAAGGCGATGCCCTCGCCTGGCTGAGCCGCGACAATCAGGCTGACTGTGCCCTTTTCGGTGAACTTCACCGCGTTGGACAACAGGTTCTTGATCACTTGCTCCAGGCGCTGGCGATCGGTGAACAGCATCAGCGGTGCGTCAGCGCGCAATTCGACTTCAAAATCCAGTTTCTTGTCCGCGGCCAACGGCTCGAACATTCCTCGCAGGCCTTCCACCAGGCGCGCAACGCTGGTGTTCTCCGGACGCACCTCAAGCTTGCCGGCCTCAACCTTGGAAATGTCGAGAATGTCGTTGATCAGGTTGAGCAAGTCGTTGCCGGCGGAATAGATCGACTCGGCGAACTTGACCTGCTCGGCGCTGAGGTTTTCCTGCGGGTTTTCCGCCAGCAATTTCGCCAGAATCAACGAACTGTTCAGCGGCGTGCGCAATTCGTGGGACATGTTGGCAAGGAATTCGGATTTGTACTTGCTGGCACGCTGCAATTCTTCGGCGCGGGCCTCGAGCTCAAGCTGGGCCTGATTCAGCTGGCTGTTCTTCAGGTCCATGGCATCGCGTTGCTCGGCCAGGATCTGCGCCTGTTCGGCGAGTTGCTCGTTGGTTTGCTCCAGCTCGATCTGCTGGGTTTCCAGGTGAGCCTGGGACTCCTTGAGAACCCGCGACTGCTCTTCCAGCTCTTCGTTGGCGCTCTTGAGTTCTTCTTGCTGAACCTGCAACTCTTCGTTGAGTTGCTGGGTTTCGGCCAGCACTTCCTGTAAGCGCTGGCGATAGCGCGCCGCTTCGATCGAGGTGCCGATGTTACCGGCAACCAGTTCGAGCAACTCGATGTCACGATCTGTCAGCGGTCGCAGGAAACCGAGTTCGATCACCCCGTTGACGCGATCGTCATCGCTGGTCGGCACCGCCACTACACTGCGTGGTAAACCTTCGCCCAGGCCGGAGCTGACTTTGAAGTAGTCCCCTGGCACCTCATCAAGACGAATCAGGCGCGCCTGTTGCGCCACCTGGCCGACAATCCCTTCGCCATTGTAAATCTGCTGCTCAAGTGCTTCCTGTTCCCGGGAGAAACCGTAAGACGCGATGCGCTTCAGGCCGCCATGCTCCTCACGGACATAGATCGCCGCGACGGCGCTGCCCAGGTATTGCGCGCAGAACTGCAGGATATTGCGGCCCAACAGATTGAGCGATAACTGCCCCAGGACTTGCTCGGCCAGTTCGGTCTGGCCATTGCGCAACCAGGCCTGCTGTTCCAGACGCCGGGCGCTGGCCTGTTGCGCGGCGAGGTTGACGCTGTAGCTGCGGGACAGGTTGAGTAGATCCCGGCGGCCGACATAGGCCAGCAATCCGCTGATACCGGCCACGAACAACAGATAAAGGGCGATGCTCCAGATTGTGGCGCTTCGCACTTCTTCATTGCGCGTGGCACGCAACTGCTGCTCCATGTCGATCACGTCTTCGAATTGCTTGCGGATCTCATCGGTCAACCGTTTGCCGCGCCCGACCTTGACGACGCTGCGGTAATCACCGCCTGCGCGCTGCAAATCGATTATCGATTGCGCGTAATTGGCCCATTCCGTCTGCAAGGCCTGGAGCCGGTGCAGGCGGTCGGTTTGCACCGAATTGTCCGCGGTCAGTTCGAGCAAGGTATTGAGGGCGACCGTTATTCTTGGCTTGGCCGTCTCATAGGGCTCGAGAAATTGCTCGTCGCCACTGAGCAGGAAACCGCGCATACCGGTTTCCAGATCGACGGTCAGTTTTACCGCTTCATTGGCATTATTGATCACCCGGTCCGAGTGCTGGACCCACTGGATCACCGACAGCAGATAGGTGATCAGCAAGACAAAGAACGCCGCGCTGATGACACCGACACCCAACGGCAGGCTGACGTTGCGGCTCAGGAGTTTACGGAATCGTTGCTCATCAACCGCAGGCGCAGAGGTCATGGGAAGCCTTGTCGAACTGTTGGATGCCATCGAGTCTGCCCCAAATCGGCCGAGGGGATCCATTTTTCTGACACGTTTTTCGGCAATACCCTGCATTTCACTGCTCCGGCGCAAAGGAGCGGTTATTCTTCGCGGCTCTTGTGCGGCTATTGTTCTTTGTAACGCCTCGGGAACTTGTCGTGATCCGTCCCATACTCATGCAAGAGCCCGGCGATTTCGATCGACGCTATCGTAAATCCAACCTTTGAGAGCCCCACTATGTCCACCAACACATCCACCATCCTGGTCGTCGAAGACGATGCCATCGTGCGCACGCTGATCGTCGATGTGCTGGAGGAACTGGAATACCGGGTACTTGAGGCCGATGGCTGTGAAGAGGCGCTGGATTTCATCAACGATGAGGACCAGCACATCGACCTGCTGATGACCGATGTGGGGCTGCCGGTCATGGACGGCCGGGAGTTGGCGAAACAGGCACGCCTGCTGCGCCCCGAGTTGCCGATCCTGTTCGCCAGCGGTTATGCCGAAAGCATCGAGGTGCCTGACGGCATGCATGTGATCGGCAAGCCGTTCTCGATTGATCAACTGCGGGATAAGGTCAAGGACATACTTGAAGTGTAACTAAGCGCTTAAGCCGCACCGAGCACCTGCTCCTGAAAAGAGCGGTGCTTTTTAGTTTTTCCGCAACGGAACAGTCCGCACCCTCAACAACTTTATGACCCCACCTGAAACAGGCACTAATACAATGCCAGTTGCCCAATAACTTAAACTAAAAGAGGATCCTCACACCTTTAAGCAACAACCAGTAGAAGGAACTACTAATGGACCAACAGCACACAGCTGCGAATTATAATTTGCAACTATCCAACCCTCAAGACATCACCCCTCGACTTAAACAAGGCATTGAGAGCGATAAAATCGAGCGAGGCGAAATCATCGCACAGCTTAAAAAGGCTATTTCCGGAAAAGAAAACAATGAGCAGATAGACTGGGAAGCGCTATTCATTACAGTGACCGAAGGTTCTTCGTTCGAACAGGCGCTGCGCCCCGGCGCTGTCATGTTGCAGAGCATGATCGACAAGCCCGCCTTTAAAGAAGTGCTCGCCTACTATTCCGTCCATCCCGATGCTTCGTTCTATGTTGTCGATGCAGGTCACATCATCGCCTCCCATAATGGCCGCGAAATACGATTGACCGCAAAGACCAAACTTGATCCGGACCTCAATGATGATTTGGTTGCAATCGCGGATATTGCAGCAACCATCGACAGAGTGGTGTTCTTCGACAATCGGCTGGGTGTTGCTCAATGGATCACATTCCACGAATACGAACTGCCCGTAGATGTAAAACGCATAAAAAACCTGATCAAACATCTAGAGTTTGACTACCACCCTTCCCCTGCATTGGGTAACTACTGGGAAGCCATCACGAGCAGTGAGGACAGGGCTTTGGTGTTGTCGGCGGATGACAGGCAAACAATTCGTACCTTGACCGCTCAGCACATCGGCGGACGCGGAAAACTGCTGGTGGACCTGTGTAGCATTGCATTGGGAAATCGTTCGAAAACAGCAAACCGATTGAATTGCCGCGAACTGCTGCATGAATTGGGTGTACACCCCTATTTCAAAAGCTGGTCCGAAAGTTACTTAAAAGCGCTTGACTGGTACGGATCCAAATCAGGTGAGTCCGTCTCAGAGTTGAACCTCGAGCAGGTGCTCATGACTGCAATTATTCTCGACATTTACCCGGACGCGGGAGGCGACGAGCGTCGAAATCACATCGCGGGTTACAACCTTTATGCACCTGAAAACATAGAGAAATCGGTTCCAGAGGTTTTCACTGAACTGGAACGGCATCTTGAGAATGAGCATGACATTCCTTCTAACACCAGTACGCTCGCCGCCTACTTGCTGCTGGCAGGCAGGGCACCCGAATTTCTGGTAAGAAATCTGCCCGAATCATTGCGACTGGGCACCCCCGAATGGATTACGTTCTGTCGGGGTGTTGCCATAGCAGAAGCCAACGCTTGCGGTTCCGTGCTTTCCATGACATTTGCCAACGTCATGCAACTTGAAGCGATTGAGCCAGTCAACAAGGAGCAGGAAATTCTGCACAGCGTGCTGTCAGTCGACCCGATTATTGACTGGGCGCTGTTGAACAACGTGATTACTCTTGAGCAGGTGGTCAGTGACTATAAAGGTTCTGGTGATCGTGCTATTGAGGCTTATCAGACCTTTGCGGATGTATATTCCCAAGCAGTCGCCACGTTATCGACCCCACTGCCCAGCCGAAAAGCGATTTCCCGGGAGATACTTGAGCAGATCGTGCCGGACTGCGATTTCATCGACGAAAAAATACTGTTCGAGAAACAACGGGGTTGGCACGAGTTCAACAATTTCGAGCCGTTAGCCATGTCCATGGTAGAGCTCAACATGTCCAACCATCTGGGGACACTGAACTGGGATTTGAAAAGAAGCCCTAGTCTCTACCAGAGATTTCCGCACCTTGTGCCTAATCTGGTCTCTACGGAGGGGATTTTCAAACGTCGTTTTGACCAGGCTTATGCGCCATTGGAAAAAGCGATGGCCAGTATTGTCAAGCTGGCTTTGTCGGCGTTACCGCCGGCTGACCGGGTTCGTTTGCTATGCGGTGAAGTCACTTTCTTCACTATCCGGCCCTCGGTTGCCATCATCCAGCCTCCCGATTTGTTTCCTCAGGAAAAACAGAAAGCCAAAGATGAAGCCACGGGTCGCTATGGCGTCGTGATGTGCTCGAAATATGAAGGCCGGTTGTATTGTTATGAACTGTTCACCTTGCACGGTGAATGCAGGGAGAACCCTCAACTGGCAGCACTTGTGCAAAAAGAAGGTCTGCTGGCACAACCTGCGAGACTGGACTTTACCGATCACATCAACAGTTTGAGCAAAGCCGAAAAAATCCACAATTTGCCAACTGATATAGAGAGCTATACCCATGGAGTTCCACCAGGCAACACCCGGTCCAGTCATGGGGTAATTGAAAAACTGGGATCATTGAACGCATCGGTAAAAACAACACGCACTATTAAGCCTGGTTATTATGAGAGTTATCAAAGCGGAGAATTCAGCCCCCTGACAAATTTCATTTTGAAGCATCGCCCCCTCTGGACGTACGACGAACTGATAGAAGACGCACGGGGCCGAACGGAACTGGAGCAAAGACACTCAAAGGAAGAACAACAATTCGAGACATTCATTAATATTATTGTGCCTTTTAAATCCTGCATCGAAGACTTCTTCTCCGACGATCCGGACCGTAACAGGGGCAGTACGCTGTCCTGCACGCTTGAACTAGCGATGACCGTTTTGCTGGTCGTTGGCGTCGCTGCAAAAGCCGCTAGCATCGCGGCAAAGGCCGTTTCCACAGCCTCGAAGACCAGAGCGCTAGCCAAGTTGGGCCTAGGGTTTCTCCACTCTGTGTTCAACCCGCTGGACGGTACGCCAGAGCTGATCCTGGGCGTCGGAAAGTATTTAAAGAAAGGTGTATTGGGTATCAGTCGGGCTGGCTTGAACTCTTTGGAAAGTGCAACCCATCAACTTCGAAGACTGACCGGCAGTGCTGACGCTTATGACTTGATCAAAGCGGCGCAACGAACTGATATCGGACAAGGAACCTGGCGTCCGCTGGGTAGCTCTGGAGATTCTTTCGTCGTGTCTGCGGTCCGCATGCAGGATGACTGGTACGCTCTCAACCGGCTGGGGCAGCCGTGGGGAAAGAAACTCAAAAACTTCGACTTGAGTTTCAAGTCCTACGTTCGCAAGAAACTCCTGCCGGATAGCTTCGTCTCCGCCTATGTCAAAAGAAGCTTACCGATCGCCCAGACAAAAATTGACACCGCACTGCATCAACTGGTGGCGAACAGTGCTGATTTCGAAGTAAAAGCAGTAATAAAGTATTTCTTCGGCAACAGTTCCGCTCAAACTGTTGAGCACCTGACCGAAGCATTACGCAAAATGAAAAAAGACCTCAATCACATCTCCCTGAAGAACATAGATATTGTAAAAAAACCTTCGGACGGCGCGCTGGCGGCAATGCTTCCCGAGACCTTCGCGCGATGGAAAGCAGCGAATTACCCTGCCGATTCAGTTAACAGTCGATTCATTAAGATCTACTCGGACAATATGACTGACTTTTTCCAAAAGGAAAGGTTCGACAGAGGACGGATCGCTGATGGCGTGGTGCATGAGATGTCTCATGGCTCACAACGTACGATTGACCTGATGTATGGCAACCCGGATCCCGCATTTGGTAAGGCCGGCGATGTCGATGTGACTCAGTTGATGAATCTGGCGAAGCATCCGGAAGGATTAGATCCTTTCACATTGCGGGATGCCGATCACAAGGGGTTCCGTGAGTTTAACCAGCTTAAAAAAGACTTGCCCAAGATCGTTGCCGAGGCTCCTGCACTCCTGAACGCCGACTCTTACGCCCTGGCTATTGGCTTGCTGAATCAACGATCGGCCAATTACCCGCGCTTTCTCGAAAACCTGGGCCGGATGAGGAGCAAGTTCGACACCGCAACCGGTAAGCACATCACGGAGGCTGTGATCATTAATCTGTCTACACTCGCCTAGATGCTTGGGACAGAAAATCTCTGTCAACAGGGGCGCTGACCTCCCGTCGACTCAAGTAAACGGCCGCAAACTCACAGGAATCGCCTCCTGTGGTTTAATTGCGGCCTTTTCTTCGTCCCTCCTCGCCTACACCAAGGAACACTGTCATGAGTCAGCTCAACGCAACCAAAGTCCTGGTCATTGGTTACGTCTGGCCCGAGCCCCGTTCTTCAGCGGCCGGTGGGCACGTCATGCAAATCCTTGAGACATTCTTGCAGCAAGGCTGGGACGTCACCTTCAGTAGCCCGGCCGGCACCGGCGAACATCGGGCTGATCTGACGGCGTTGGGCATTCGTGAAATTCCGATTGAATTGAACAACAGCAGTTTCGACGACTTCGTCAGTGAACTTGCTCCGGACATAGTGCTGTTCGATCAGTTCATGATGGAGGAGCAGTTTGGCTGGCGGGTCGAAAAATACTGTCCCGATGCCCTGCGTGTCCTCGAGACATCGGATCTGCAAAGCTTGCGGCACGCCCGGCATCAGCGCCTCAAGGATCGCTTGAAGGTCAATGACGACAATAATGATTTCAGCGACTTGTTCGCGCCGGCGTTGCGCGAAGAGTTCGAACTGATGGCTGATACCGATCTCGCCAAACGGGAGATTGCTGCGCTGTACCGTTGCGACTTGAACCTGATGATCTCTGAAGTGGAGATCGAATTGCTGGTCGAGCAGTTCAAGCTGCCGCGCAACTTGTTGCACTGGTGTCCGCTGATGGTCGAACCTGAGCTCGTGCCGCCGACAGCCTTTGAAGATCGGGCGCACTTTCTCAGCATCGGCAATTTTCGACATGCGCCGAACTGGGATGCGGTGCTCTGGATGAAAACAGCTATCTGGCCGTTGATCCGCGAGCAACTGCCCACGGCTCAGTTGCATATCTACGGCGCTTATACCCCCCCCAAAGCTACCGCGTTGCACAACCCGGCCCAGGGCTTTCATGTCATGAACTGGGCAGAAGATGCTTTGCAAGTGATGTCGGCGGCACGCATTTGTCTGGCGCCTCTACGCTTCGGTGCCGGTATCAAAGGCAAGATCGTCGACGCCATGTTATGTGGCACCCCCACGGTGACGACGCCCATCGGCGCCGAAGCCATGCATGGCAATCATCCCTGGCCTGGGACCGTGGCCCGCACGGCACGGGAACTGGCTGACTGTGCGGTGCGGCTGTATAAGGATGAAGCGCTTTGGGCGCAGGCCCAATCCCACGGACAGAGGTTACTGGCCGATCGATATAAAATGTCGGAACATGGCCCGGCGTTGATCAAGAAGTTGTTGCACTGCCAACAGCACTTGACTCAACTTAGACGCGATAATTTTACCGGTAGTATGTTGCGTCATCACCACCATAAAAGTACGCAATACATGGCGCAATGGATTGAGGCGAAAAACCGAAACCCTGCCTAAGTTACGCACAACCAAATACACATATCTTGCATTATCACAACGATTGATCGCCCCGCTCTTTCCCTTTATAAATTATTGACCGAAGTGAGTAACAGCCACTCACTTCGGCCAACCGATAACACCTATCAAACTATGCAAGGAAGCATTAAATGGACAAYAYTGTTCAGAACAACTACGYAYTTAGAAACTGGATGGCCAGCACGCCGGCAATCGATACACTGTCGCTCAATGAGTTGACACTGCCAGGCACCCATAACGCCGGAAGCGACTGGAAAGCCACTTGGCTGCAAGGCCCGGGAGCCCATTGGCTGGCCTGTCAGCATAAATCGTTTTATTCCCAGCTACACAACGGTTCCCGCGCGCTGGATATTCGCCTGACTTACGACGCCCGCGCGCCGGGACTTGGAAAATTTCGCTGTCATCATAACAATTATCGCAATGACCGAACCCTGGGCCAACTTGTAACCGATGTAGAAAAATTCCTCCAGGAAAACCCCAATGAATTCATCATCCTGGACTTTCACGATCTGAGCGGAAGCACGTTTGACTTCGCTTATTTTAATGACATGATGATCCACTTTCTCGGTCATCGGATCATTCCCAGCAAAAACCGGTCGCTGAGTCTGCGTCAACTCAAACAAATCAGTTCTTTGCAAAGAATACTGGTCGCAGCCCCCAGGAACAGAGCCCTTGATCAAAACCTATTCATTGAACAGATCGAGCACAAATGGTCTGGAAACGGCCTCACCAGTGCCTCCGAGTTGGAGCAGCACATTATAAAAGTGCTGAAATTCCCGCCAGGCACATGGGCCCCATGGTCCCTGTCCGCGACCAGTTATAGCGCTCTCGGTGGTCCGGTAGATATTCACGATGAGCTTAATTCGTGGTTTGACCCGAATAAAAG
>NZ_JBFTML010000044.1:0-58295 GCF_056396925.1 Pseudomonas sp. 05N433
GGACAAGGTTGCCACCCCAGCCTGGCAGGAAAAACTGCACCAGATCGTGCCTAGCTACGGCACTCAGCTGAACAACAGCCCTGAGAAAGTGGCTCAAGAGTGGGCTTACACCGCCAAGGTGTTGGAGCTGACTCCGCCGCCGGTGATTGGTCAGGTGGCGGCTCCGGCTGCTGCTCCGGCTGCTCCGGCTAAGGCGCCGAAGGCCAATGCTGCGACGGATATGGCTCTGTAACTAGAAGCCCTGTCAAAAGCCCACTGAACCGGTGACGGTCAGTGGGCTTTTTTGTGGGCGAAAGATCAAAAGATCGCAGCCTTCGGTAGCTCCTACGTGTTCGTGGTGTTCGTGGTGTTCGTGGTGTTCGCGTGTCGCAGATATCGCCGATACAAAACGACACCCATGACAACCGAAAGCAACCCAACCCCCGCATTACCCAAAAGCCAAATTGCAAAGTTCCGACTTTGGTCTGCCTCACTCTCGTAGAACGGCCCAAAGTAGCCAGACACTGTCACGAATATCAAGTTAAACGCTCCAATGGCCAGGGCAACAATAAGAATGACGAACAATGCCCCTTTAACAATTTTCATATGACCTTCCAAAACCATATTTCCTTCGACTCGTGGTAGTCGGAGAAGCTGCCCTCAATGGAGAACCCCAACTGAATACGAGGGTAGCTCATCCAGTCCGTTAATCTACGCCCGTTCCATAGATCGATATGATCGCCGCTGCGATTGCCGAAGGTCTCGTTGCCTCGGCGCCAGAAATCCTTGAAGAAAATGATGCCTTGTTGCCCTTCAAGATCATCTTCGAAGTCCTTTGGCTTTATCTTTTTGATGGCGTGTAGCCCGGGTATTTTGGCTTGGCTTAACGCCTGCGCGATTTCTTCTGCTGCCGTCCCGACGCGACTGTATATCCGGTACGTGAAGTAGCATTGCCAGTCGCTCACCGTAACTTTGCCTTTGCCTTCTTCAAACATTCATCCATTGCTCTTTCTTGCACTGCTAATATCTTGTTTTGAGGTTGATAGAGTCCCGACACGGTTGTATATCCGGTACGTGATGCGGCATTGTCAGTCGCTCCCTGTAACTTTTCTTTTTCCTTCTTCAAACATTCATCCAATGCTCTTTCTTGCTCTGCCGATACATCGATTTGAGGTTGATGGTTTTCCGGGGTGGCTATATATCCACTGCTGTCATCATTGGGCTCATCGTTTTTAATGGTCCCATCCTTCAAGCGCTCCGATGAACTAGCTATTTCGCTTGAATTACTATCGTCTTTCTTGTTTTCAGTCGCAGCCTGGCTTGAGTTCTGACTGACAGTGTTGTCACTCGATGTCACGGTGTTTGCGGTGGGTGTATCACTAGCTTTATTAGATTTCAGAGGGTGGGCGGCGGGAGCGGAGACGGTGTCTAATTTAACTGTTGGCTTGTTTTTTTTCGTCGACTTATTGCTATTTTTTTGCGTTTTCTTGGCCATTGAAAAAGCAGAGTTTAGTTCTTTTTTGTTCTTGTGGATAAGACTGTCAATCGGCACGTAGCTAATAATTTGGTTGGGTTTTCTTTTGATATTTGAATTATAAAATTTCACTTGCTTCTGCGTTAGCTGGATGTCGGCAACAGGCGACAATCGAATGAGGCCAGAAATCGCCTCGCGAGCAATAGCATATGTCAGTTGATCAAGGCTGTAAAAAAAGCTATTGCTGGTTTTTGGTATGGCAGAGGGGGGCGCTATTAATTCAATGGCACTGTCATGCCTGGAGAGTGTTTTTCCTGCCGCTAAATCTTTATATGTGTAAACAACATTGCATTTCGATCGAGTCCCACCTCGGGCGTTGCTTATAGATACTGAAGATATTTCTGTACTTATTTCAATGCGGCCGCTGTAATGTCCAAATTCGATAAAGCGATCACTGTTATGAATTTCTTTCTGGGTCGCATTCTTGATGGAGTTTCCCCAGTTTGAAATTTGTAATTCACCTGAAAAGTTGTTGTCTGTATCTGCATTTTCTTTGGTTTTTATTTCTGCAGGAAGCACAATAACATCTACATTGTATGCAAGGTCATAATAGTCAATATCAGGAACAATGCTCTTGTTTCTTTCGCTTGAGACTTCTGAATAATTTCTTATGTTGGCACAACTCGTCACTCCGAAAAAGCTAAAAGCCAGCACGAGTAAGGCAGTTATTTTTTTTGTCGACATGTTACCCTCCCGTAATTATTGATCAAGGGCTTGCGTTGTCGTTGACGCATAATAATGATTGGGCCGAATTCGGCGATAACGAAATAATAGAAGCCTCTAGATAACTCTGCGCTACCAATTCCGACTTTTTTAAAAGTCTATATAAATCATAGGCCTATATTTCACGCCCAATCCCTCAGCTGTAATCGCGCGACTTCTGTTTTTTGACGTCAATATACTGTTGGGTCAGATTGATCCGCAGGAGTAGGTGAGGTTCAGGACGGTATCTACGGTTACTAGCTGCCTGTGCTCAACCAGTTCAGGCATATAACCGGGAGCCATGAAGTCGAGGCTCCACCCTGGTCTTTCGGATCATTCTTTCCTGGCAAGGGATCAGAGGACTGGCAGCCGTGTTCAAACTGAATGTCCGCCCCCCAGGAGAGATGCATCCGGTCCCATTATTCTGGCTTCAACAGCATGTCTACCCATCACCAACTACACTTTCTCCAGCCAGTCCGGGCAATCGTCCGGGGGCACACTCCAGGAGGAATCATGACAAGGAAAAATGTCTCCAGCCCTGAACCCTCAGCTACCGAAGCCAACGTGCTGTTGAGCCCGCCCGACATAGCTGCTCTCGCCGAGATATCCATCACTGATCCTGACAAAATGCACCCTGCGTGGATCAAGGAGCAGTTTCCCGAGTACGTGGACCCGCATGCAGGCCATGAGGCCAGGACGGTTCGCGAGATTAATCACAAAGGGCACGTTGTCCGGATCGTGACCACCTACCAGGTGGAGGTGGATGGGGCCCCGGTCCAGGCGCATCTGTTTGTGGACGATGCTGGACAGGTCCATACGCACGCCACTCCATTCGTTTCTTACGGATCGGCTCTCGATTTGATGACAGCGGTGATCGATGCCTATCCCGAGTCTTTCGCCAAGGGCAATGGCGACGGGGGAGAGCACTCCGACCATCCCGTTCACCATGATCACGGAGCACATCATGATCAGGTCTAATGCTGTCAAAGATCTCGCGGCGCTTCAGAAATACGTCGAAGGGGTGAAGCTGCTCAAGGACCCTGCGCTGAATCCCTGGCCTGGGCAGGCCAATCTCTCGATTTATGACTCCTTGGTGGCCTGGCACCACCGGGCCATGATGATTTCAACGCCTGCGGGGCAGATGGCCAGGAATGCTGCGCATGGAGGCCCATCATTTTTACCGTGGCATCGCTACTTTCTAGTGCGGCTGGAATCGTTGCTTCGCAAAGCGGTAAATGACCCACACTTTCGAATTCCATATTGGGACTGGAACACTGACGCGGAACTTCAGGACCCCAGGACATCAGTCATCTGGTCGAATCAGTACCTTGGACAGTTCGTGGACGGGAAGTGGCGGGTACGACTGATGGGTGATGGCCGCACCATGGAACTGGGCCGGGTAAACCGCCCCCTGGTGCGTTATCTGGGGGGAGGTGGGGCGCTGCCCAGCCGAGCCAATGTACGCAAGGTCATCCAGGAAAATACCCTGTATGACAAAGTGCCCTACGACGCGGCGCAATCCACCGGTGGTGCGCGCAACTACATCGAGGGATGGACTGGCAAAGAACGCATTCACAACAACGTCCATGTGTGGGTCGGCGGTGACATGGGGTTGTCGTCTTCGCCAAACGACCCGGTGTTTTTTCTGCATCATTGCAATGTCGACCGGCTCTGGGCGGCATGGCAAGCGAAGCATCCCGCCGCCGCTTACGTACCTGACGCAGCGGCTCCCGATACGCTCAAGTTCCATCGGATCGATGACCCGATGTACAGCCCTTTTCCGGAAAAGGTGACGCCTCGAGATGTTCTGAATTACAGCCAGTACTACAAGTACGACACTTTGAGCGACCTGCTTTAGGCAGCATCAAGCGGGGGAGCCTCTAGTCATACTGAACGCCTGCTCTTGCAGACTCGTTTGTATCAAAGCAGCCAATTGTCGGGGGGCAGGCGCCAAGTGTTCTGCCCCTCGATAAAGCACATAGCCGAGGGTCGGCAGCGGGGGTAGACCGGCAATCACGGCGAGATGCCCTGGCAGACCAATGCGGGTTCGCAACGTGAGGCCCAAACCGGCCGCAACGGCCGCCCAGATTCCACCAACGCTGGGGCTGGTCAGCGCGATTCGCCAGGGAATCCGCGCCTCATCCAGTGCCTGGGTGGCCGCGCTGCGCAACACGCAAGGGGCGTCGAACATGATCAATGGCAGGGGGGAATCGACAGAGCGGTTGATGGGGGGCGAGTCACGAGGCCCGATCCAGTGCATCTGCGTTTCACCCAGGTGCGTGGCGTAGGGGGACTTGTGCCCTGTGTCCCAAGACAGGGCCAGGTCCAGGCCGCCGCTGTCGATCAATGCAAGCAGTTCGGCATTGCGCGCGATCCTGACTTCGAGGCTCACCATCGGGTACATCTTGACGTAGCGTCGCAGAATGTCGCTGAGAAAGTGTTCGCCAAAGTCTTCCTGAAGCCCCAGGCGTACCGTGGCGGCGGTCTGGCTTTCGTGCAGGGTCTGGAAAATGCTGTCGTTCAGTTCAAGCAGTCGGCGGGCGTGGCTGAGCAGGGTTTCACCCACCGGCGTCAACACCAGCCCTCGACCGGATTTGGCCAGCACAGGCGAGCCTACCTGTTCCTCGAGTTTCTTGAGTTGCGCGCTCACGGCAGATGTCGAGCGATTGAGTCGATCCGCCGCTTTGGCAAAGCTGTTGAACTCCACGCCAGTCACAAAAGTGCGAAGCACATCAAGATCGAAGGTCGGACGGCGCATCGAATCATCCATTAATTCGGGACTAAGGCCGCTATTAAATCTGATATTCGGAATGATCGCGACTTGATAGTTTTCCCCTGTCAGTTGGATTTTCAGGAGTAGGTCTTAATGCCATTTGCACGTATTTCACTGCACCGGGGAAAGTCTGCCGAGTATTTACAGGCCCTCTCACAAGGGCTGCACGACGCCTTGGTAGAAAGCTTCGAAGTGCCGATGGCTGATCGATTCCAGGTCATTCACCAACATGAAACGGGCGAGCTGATCTTTGATCCCGACTACCTGGGCGGTCCTCGTAGTGATGACTTTGTGCTGATCGCGATTACTGCCGGTCGCCCTCGAGACATCGAGACGAAACAGCGTTTTTATCGCAACCTGGTCGAGAAACTGGGCCGAGCGCCGGGCATCGATTCTGAGGACGTGATGGTGGTGATTACCACGACCGCGGCAGATGAGTGGTCGTTTGGTGGCGGGCGGGGCAACTAGTTTTTGCTCTCAAGCCTGTATTCCGTAAATGTGGGCTATCTGTGTCTATCGGCAGCGTGGTCCGGTTGATAGGGTCCGTATTCACTTCAAGTTGATGAGGCAATAATGGACCTTACCGCCATCCCCTTTGGGACTACCGATTGGTCGAAGATTGAACCGGTCGAACATGCCGGCCAGACGGGCATGGCCTATTGGCGGACCTGCCAGTTTGGTTCAACGCGTGTGCGGATGGTTGAATACAGCCCCGGATATCTGGCCGATCACTGGTGCTGGAGAGGTCATATCCTGTTGTGCCTGGAAGGCGAGCTACACACAGAACTGGAAGATGGCCGCCAGTTCACACTGACTGCCGGAATGAGCTATCAGGTGGGCAACGATGCCGAGGGGCACCGCTCGTTTACCACCAGCGGTGCGAAGTTGTTCATTGTGGATTGATGCGTCGGATCTGATCCGTATTTTTCTTGGCTATCTGCATCTGTAATGGGATCAGCCTGCGGCTCACAATGACGGCACGGTCAGCAGTGGCGGTAACCGCTGCACCGCAAACTCATAGCGTAGGAGGCCCCATGGGCAAGATGGCAATTTTCCTGGGTGGATTTCTGGTGTTGACCATTTTGATTGGTGCGCTGGCTACGATTTCTCCCGTTTAGTCTCGTCCTGCGATCAGCAAAAAGCACAACGCCTCCACACTGGGAGGCGTTGGTTTTCTTCGGACAAGCTGATGGCAGGGGGGGCCAAGACCGCCTCAACGAATATGCTTGGAATAGGCCGCTTTAAGTGCCTCGGATACAAGGGCAATCAGTATCGGGGTAGAGCTGGACTGCATGTCTCTGCCGATGTCAGTTCGCCGTTCCAGCACTTTGCCAGCGTATTTGGATGCCTGGCCTTCAGACGCGAGTGATAACAGCTCTTCTTCAGTAAAAGACTTCTCATAAGCCGCAGCAAGATTTTGATTCCATTTCGGCTGGTACTGCGGAAGTAGCGCGTCAATTTCGCTCGATACGGCACTGTGTGCTTTTTCACTTCCTAACTTTTCAATGAGCATCGCAAAGGTTTGGGTTTTCTTTGCCGCCAACAGTGCCAGTGTTGGCAGGCTGTCACCCACATGGGTTTGAGCAACAAAAGCGAGCGCTGTCTTATGCGCAAGTACTTCAGCCGCGACCGTGGTGGACAACACGATGGGCGCTACGAATGCGACCGCGACACAAAAAGACCTCATCAATTGATCTGGCTCCTTCGGTTCGCCACGTCGGTGATGCGCTACTGAGAACCCTAGTCGGGAAATACCTATATCGCTAGTGATTCGGTTCCACTTTGGCTTGAGCCAGGGCGACGTTGATGGCGTGACAGCCGTCGTGTACCCAGACTTGAAAAGCCCACTGAACCAGTAACGGTCAGTGGGCTTTTTTCACGCTGGATTGAGCGCCAGCATCACCTCAGATCAAACCGATCCAGATTCATCACCTTGACCCAGGCTGCCACGAAGTCTTTCACAAACTTCTCCTTAGCGTCGTTGCTGGCATAAACCTCAGCCAACGCCCTCAGCTGTGCATTCGAGCCAAACACCAGATCAACACGTGTTCCCGTCCATTTGAGGTCGCCGGTTTTGCGATCACGTCCTTCAAATTCCTCGTTGGCTTCCGACACCGGTTTCCATTCCACGCCCATGTCGAGCAGGTTTTTGAAGAAGTCGTTGGTCAACGCTCCCGGTTGCTTCGTGAACACGCCGTGTTGGGTTTGGCCGACGTTGGTGTTCAGCACGCGCAGGCCACCAATGAGTACGGTCATTTCCGGCGCGGTGAGGGTCAGCAGTTGGGCCTTGTCGATCAGCAGGGCCTCGGCCGGTACGCTGTAGCGGGTTTTGAGGTAGTTGCGGAAGCCATCGGCGGCGGGTTCGAGGTAGCCGAAGGATTCAACGTCCGTTTGCTCTTGCGAGGTGTCCATGCGTCCCGGTGTGAAAGGCACCGTGATGGTATGGCCGGCATTTTTTGCCGCTTGTTCGACGCCGGCACAACCGGCCAGCACGATCAGGTCGGCCAGGGAGATTTTCTTGCCGCCGGTTTGCGYGCTATTGAACTCGTTCTGGATGCTTTCGAGTTTCGCCAGCACACTCGCCAGTTGCTCAGGCTGGTTGACCTGCCAGGATTTCTGCGGGGCCAGACGCAGGCGTCCGCCGTTGGCGCCGCCACGTTTGTCGGAGCCGCGGAAGGTGGAAGCCGCTGCCCAGGCGGTCGACACCAGTTGCGAGACGGTCAGGCCGCTGGCCAGGAGCTTGCCTTTGAGAGCGGCGATGTCGCTGTCGTTGACCAAGGCATGGTCGACCGGTGGTATCGGGTCTTGCCACAGGAGTACTTCGTTGGGCATTTCCGGGCCGAGGTAGCGGGAGAGGGGGCCCATGTCGCGGTGGATCAGTTTGAACCAGGCGCGGGCGAAGGCGTCGGCCAACTGGTCCGGATTGGCGAGGAAGCGCCGCGAAATCGGTTCATAGATCGGGTCGAATCGCAGTGACAGATCCGTGGTCAGCATGGTCGGATTACGCCGCTTGGACGGGTCGTGAGCATCCGGAATGATGCCCGCGCCGGCACCGCCTTTCGCCGTCCACTGGTTGGCGCCCGCCGGGCTCTTGGTCAGTTCCCACTCGAAGCCGAACAGGTTTTCCAGGTAGTTGTTGCTCCATTTGGTGGGCGTGGTGGTCCAGGTCACTTCCAGGCCGCTGGTGATGGTGTCGCCGCCTTTGCCGCTGCCGAATTTGCTCTTCCAGCCCAGGCCCTGTTGTTCAAGGCCAGCGGCTTCGGGCTCGGGACCGACGTTGTCGGCAGGGCCGGCGCCGTGGGTTTTGCCGAAAGCGTGGCCGCCAGCGATCAGCGCCACGGTTTCTTCATCATTCATTGCCATGCGCCCGAAGGTTTCGCGGATATCTATCGCCGCAGCGACCGGGTCCGGGTTGCCTTCCGGGCCTTCGGGGTTGACGTAGATCAGGCCCATTTGCACGGCGGCGAGCGGGTTCTCCAGGTTGCGTTCGCCCTCGGTGCGGCTGTCCTCATTTTTCCCCGGCTCAGCGACGAGAGGACCTTCGCCGGGTTCTTGCATGGGTTCTTTTTTGTCTTTTTCGTAGCGGGTGTCACCTGCCAGCCACTTGTTTTCGGAGCCCCAGTAGACKGCCTCATCCGGTTCCCAGACGTCTGGCCGGCCGCCGGAAAAGCCAAAGGTCTTGAAGCCCATCGACTCCAGTGCAACGTTGCCGGTGAGGACGATCAGGTCAGCCCAGGAGATGTTGCGACCGTACTTTTGCTTGATCGGCCAAAGCAGCCGGCGCGCCTTGTCGAGGCTGACGTTGTCCGGCCAACTGTTGAGCGGGGCGAAGCGCTGCTGACCGGAGCCGGCACCCCCACGACCGTCACCGACGCGGTACGTGCCGGCGGCGTGCCAGGCCATGCGAATAAACAGTGGCCCATAGTGACCGAAGTCCGCAGGCCACCAGTCTTGTGAATCAGTCATCAGTGCATGCAGGTCTTGCTTGACCGCCGCAAAATCCAGTTTTTTGAACGCTTCGGCGTAGTCGTAACCCTCGTCCGTGGGGTCGGACAGCCGCGAGTTCTGGTGCAGGATCTTCAGATTCAGTTGGTTCGGCCACCAATCGCGGTTCGTCGTGCCACCGCCAGCGGCGGCGTGATTGAACGGGCATTTCGATTCATTTGCCATGTGTGCGCTACCTTTGGTCGTGTTCATCCGGCTATCCGGCCCGGGGTTGGGCACGCAATAGCGACGAGCGGAATCAATGACATAGGCTGCAGCCGTGCGATCAATTGATCGTCGTGGTCACACGGGAAATCCGGATAGCGGCAATCGAGTTGCCAGCACGGTGGCCCACGGCAAGCCTAGTACGTTTCCTGACTCATTCGTATCTCTTCTCAGGTCTCAACCGGCCGGCTGATGCCAGCGCTCCAGTAAGGGTAGACGCCTATAAAGCAGTCAGCTAATAGGGGGAGTATTGGGAGGTGATAGGGATAGTCTTTTATCTGAGCCGTCGAGATGGAGTCGCTGTTACGCGTTTCTTTTATCCAGCGCCGGCAAAACGTAATCTGTCGCATCGACCTTTGGATGGAACCAAACCAATGCTGCTAACCCACCGCCCCGTCAGTGCTGAAGACGTGTTGACGATTTGCGACTTTCCTCAAACGCCCCAAGAGCTTTTTTTCATGTTCCCGAAGGCACAGTACCCGCTGACGGAGGCTCAGCTGCTTGCATCGATAGCTCAACGCTCGGACTCAACGGTGGTTGAAGGGGATAATGCTGTTGTCGGTTTTGCTAACTTTTATTCGTTTGAGCGCGATGGCGTTTGCTCAATCGGCAATGTGATCGTTTCGCCCAAGGCTCGGGGGAAAGGTGTCGCGCGGTTTTTGGTGGAAACGATGGTGGGGCTGGCGTTTGAACGTCATCGGGCAAGCGAGGTGCAGCTTTCGTGTTTCAACGAGAACACGGCGGGGCTGCTTTTGTATCCGCAGCTCGGGTTTGTGCCGTTTGGGGTTGAGGAGCGGGTGTCGCAGGATGGGCGCCGTGTCGCGCTGATACACATGCGAAAGACAAGCAAGTAGGACGATGGGAGGGACGGATCAAAATCGATCCGTCCTTTTTCGTAGTGAAGCCTGGTGAGACTTAGTTCTGTTTGTAGGTTCGCATGGTGAATGCTTTTCCTGCTGGGTCGTTGGCTTCAAGCGTTATCTCATCGTCCTTGATCGACAGGATTCGTGCTTCATCGGATGCGCCGGCCGCGTAAGCGTCGCTCAAGTTTGGCATGGACGGCCCAACCAACTTGGCAACCAGTGACGGTGGGATGGATTTGCCATCAATTACATACGACATGGGAATCGTCTTCATGTCAGCCAGGGTGAACGAAAGCAGGCTGGAGTCGGCCGTCCAACTACCAGCGCCGTTTACGTTGTACTCAAAACGGTAAGGTTTGGCTTCAACAGTTCCGTCAACGATGACGGTGCCATTGACGTTGTATCGTCCATTGCGGAAGTACTCAGTGATGCCCTTGAATTCAAACGAGCCGTTGGTGATCGGATAGGTGTAATCAGTTTTCCAACGACCGACGAAGCGCGGGTTGGTTGGGTTGGCGTCATGCAGCGTAGGGTAAATCGTTACAACGCTGGACAGAACCGCAACCACACTCCCGAAGATGAGCCAGGCTTTAAGTGATGCATTCTTTAGAACAGTGAAACTCATTGCGATGGATTCCATTCGATTGGTTAGTCATGTATGCGAACGTGCCTCATGTCCTTTGAGGAAAGCAGGAGCGGCAGATATCACACTCCGGTGTATCGGCCGTTCTGAGGGAAAAATCAACTTCGCATTCGTTCCGTGTCTCGTTTAAGGAACGAGCCGAAAAGGCGAGTGAGGTCACGTATGATGGGCCTTTTTCGTTGACCGCCACCCAAGGATCCACCCGATGTCTTTAAGCAAACGCGATCAGGCACACATCGAACGTCGCCTGGTCGCCACTCTGACCGAGGCGTGCGAAACAGCCAAAGCGGAAATAGTCGGGTTTTGCTGGTTGACCCACGAAATCGATTACGACGCCTTTCCATCCAGCCTGCGAGTGATCTGGGTCTTCGATACGCAGGCCCATAAGGATCAGGCGCTGGCGAGCGGGCAGGGCGAGCGCATGGTCGAACTGACGGCCGTAGCATTAAATGAAGCGGACGTTCTCGTCAGCCCGGTCGAGGCCCATGTGCAGTTTGATTCTGAAGAGCAATGTCAGCGCGCCAATGGCGGCAACTGGCAGCAACGCCTGGCGCCCAAGCGCTCGACGCGAGGTTGAGCCGTGGCCAAGGATATCGAAAATCCGTGTATTTCCGTTTGCCAGCTCAGTGGTGAACTGTGTGTCAGTTGTGGTCGCACCAAGGACGACATCAGAAAGTGGAAACGCATGAAGCGCCCGGAAAAAATGGCGGCGGCGCAGCGGGCGAGTGTGCGGTTGAAGGGGCTTCAGAAAAGGAAGGGTTGAGGGTTCCTCAGGGCCGCGCACAAACCTCTCGAACACATTCACGCAGCCACCGATGCGCCGAATCGGCATCCATCCGCGGATGCCAGAGCATCGAAATGGTGATCGGCGGCAGCTCGAACGGCAGATCGAAACTGTGCAGGCCGGTGCGCAGGTTTTGGGTATGTCGGGCAGGCACGGTGGCGATCAGGTCCGAGGCGCGAGCCAGCGCCAGGGCGGCCGAGAAACCGCCGACGACGGTGATGATTTCCCGCTGCAGTCCCAGCGCTTCCAACGCTTCATCCATCGGCCCCTTATCGACCCCGCGCCGTGAGACCAGGATGTGCCGGCCAGTGGCATAACGGGAGGCAGTGATCTCGCCCTCGCTCAGCGGATGCCCCGTGCGAACGACGCCCACGAAACGATCCTCGAACAATGCCCGGGTGCGCACTTCCGGGCTGGTCGTACCGCCGACCACACCGGTTTCCAGATCAACGGAGCCGTCGCGAAGTGCGGCGCTGTCCTTGCTCAGCTTCTGCACAAAGTGCAAACGCACGCCGGGGGCTTCCTCACTGGCGCGGGCGATCAGCGCCGGGCCGAAGTTTTCCACGAAGCCGTCACTGGTGCGCAGCGTGAATGTTCGAACCAGTTGCTTGAGGTCGAGCTGTTCGGCGGGGCGCAAAACCGCTTCGGCGTCTTGCACCAATCGACTGACGTGTTCGCGCAATTCAAGCGCTCGTGGCGTCGGCACCAGGCCGCGTCCGGCCCGGACCAGCAGCGGGTCGCCTGTCGTTTCGCGCAACCGCGCCAGCGCTCGGCTCATGGCCGACGGGCTCAGGCGCAGTCGTTGGGCGGCGCGGGCGACACTGCCTTCGGCGAGCAGCACGTCCAGGGTAATCAGCAGATTGAGATCGGGAGTGGTCATGCCGCAACGTTAGCACGGCGCGGGGCTGACATGGCGTCAAACGCATCTATCAAGTGCAAATGCTGCGCCTTCCGCCTTGTCACGCACGGGCATACGCTGCTGCTCTACCTTTCAGACGTGGCCAGACAATGAAATCCATCACTCAATCAGGTTCGGTGCGCTGGGCGCTTGCGAGTCTTTCGCTGTCGATGTTGATGCCTTCACTCGACACCAGCATCGCCAATGCGGGATTGCCGACGTTGGCCGAGGCGTTCGATGCTTCCTTCCAACACGTGCAGTGGATTGTTCTGGCGTATCTGCTGGCGATCACCACGCTGATCGTCAGCGTCGGACGGCTCGGCGACATGCTCGGCCGTCGGCGTTTGCTACTGGTGGGCATCGCCATTTTTACCCTGTCATCGCTGGTCTGCGGTGTCGCGCCGTCGCTTGGGTGGCTGGTCGGCGCCCGGGCGGTGCAGGGGCTTGGGGCGGCGATCATGCTGGCGCTGACCGTGGCGTTTGTCGGTGAGACGGTGCCGAAAGCGCAGACCGGCAGCGCCATGGGGTTGCTCGGAACGATGTCGGCGATCGGCACCACGCTGGGGCCGTCGCTCGGTGGGATGTTGATTGCCAGCGTTGGCTGGCAGGCGATTTTTCTGATCAACATACCGTTGGGTGTGCTGAACATCTGGCTCGCATATCGCTATTTGCCGGCGGATGTTCAGCGGGCGAAAGCAGGGCGGGTGGGGTTCGACAAGGCCGGCACGTTGCTGCTGGCGCTGACGCTCGCGGCGTACGCGCTGGCCATGACGATTGGGCACGGTGAATTTGGACCGCTCAATATCGCGCTGCTGCTGGCGGCTGTTTTCGGTGTTGGGCTTTTCATCTTCGTCGAGGCCACGGTCGCATCGCCATTGATCACATTAGCGCTGTTCCGCCAACAGGGATTGAGCGCCAGCCTGGCCATGAGCGCGCTCGTTTCGACGGTGATGATGGCGACGCTGGTGGTCGGGCCGTTTTATCTCTCGGGTGCGCTTGGCCTCGGCACGGCACTTGTCGGTTTCGCCTTGTCGGTCGGCCCGTTGGTGGCTGCATTGACCGGCGTGCCGGCCGGTCGCCTGGTGGACCGTTTTGGCACTCGGCGCATGACCCGTCTCGGGCTCGCGGCAATGGCGCTCGGCGCGAGTGCTTTATCAATGATGCCAGCGGGGTTCGGCCTCCTCGGTTACCTCGCGCCCATCGCGGTGATCACGGCCGGCTACGCGTTGTTTCAGGCGGCCAACAACACCGCGATCATGACTGACATCCGCCCGGACCAGCGCGGCGTGATTTCCGGCATGCTCAGCCTGTCACGCAATCTCGGCCTGATCACTGGAGCTTCGGTGATGGGCGCGGTGTTTGCGCTTGCTTCGGCGACGACAGACATCACCAGCGCGTCTCCCGCGGCCGTCGCCAGCGGCATGCGGATAACGTTTGCCGTCGCCGTGGCACTGATCATCCTGGCCCTTGCCGTGGCCCTGTTTCCACGGGCTTCAGACTGCTGCACTGTGTGCAGCAATGAACTGCAGTGAGCCTATATTGTTCATCTAAAATCGAATACCGATACTGCCTGAACATCGCGCAGTCGACGCTCATGGCGTTCAAGACATGGCTGGAGGCCAGATTTGCAGAGGGRCCGCCTTGGCTGCATGTGGACCGAAGCGAACTAAAACCTATGGGGCACGCCGATTAAATGTGGGAGCGGGCTTGCTCGCGAAGGCGGTGTGTCAGGCAACATCAGTGTTTACTGACACTCCCTCTTCGCGAACAAGCCCGCTCCAGGTTCTGCACCTGACTGCGTTCCTTTTAGTGAGCGCCTCTGATGACAGCCGCTTGCGCCGTGCGCAACGCATGCCGATTGCCACGGAACAACACCAGTGTCGCGATCAACCCCAGCACCGCCGCGCCACTGAGCCAGATCCCCGGCGCTGCCTTGTTGTCCAGCACGTGGATCAGGTACGTACAGGCCGCCGGGGTGAAACCACCGAATGTTGCGGTCGCCAGGCTGTAGGCCAAGGAGAAACCGGTCGTGCGCACTTCCACCGGCATGATCTCGGTCAGGGCCACCACCATGGCGCCGTTGTACGAGCCATACAGGAACGACAACCACAATTCGACAATCAGCAAATGGCTGAAGCTGGGGTTCGCCACCAGCCACGACAGCGCCGGATAAGCCGTGAGAATCGCCAGAATCGTCGCGCCCAGCAGCAGAGGTTTGCGGCCGATCTTGTCGGAAAGCGCGCCCATCACCGGCAGCCAGAAGAAGTTCGACAGGCCGATGCACACCGTCACCAGCAACGCATCCAGATCCGACAGATGCAGCTCGGCTTTGCCGAAGGTCGGGGTGTAGGCGGTGATCAGGTAGAACGACACCGTGGTCATCACCACCAGCGCCATGCCGGCGAGGACGATGCCGAAGTTCTGACCGATCGAGCGGACGATGTCCCGCAGGGTAGGGCGGTGTTTGCGTGCCTGGAATTCCGGGGTTTCTTCCAGCGAACGGCGGATCACGAAGATCGCCGGCACGATCATGCAGCCGATCAGGAACGGCACGCGCCAGCCCCACTCACCCATTTGGTCGGGGCTCAGCCAGTGGTTCAAACCCACGCCGAGCAGGCCGGCGAATACCACCGCGGCTTGCTGGCTGGCGGACTGCCAACTGACGAAGAAGCCTTTGCGACCCGGTGTGGAAATTTCGGCGAGGTACACCGACACACCACCCAGTTCCACGCCTGCTGAAAAGCCCTGCAACAGACGACCGAACAATACGATCAGCGGCGCCGCGACGCCCAGCGTGGCATAACCCGGCACACCGGCAATCAGCACCGTGCCGGCGGCCATCAACGCCAGTGTGATGATCAGGCCTTTGCGGCGGCCGTGGCGGTCGATGTAGGCACCGAGGAAAATCGCCCCCAGCGGACGCATCAGGAAACCGGCCCCGAAAGTGGCCAGAGACAGCATCAGGGAAGCAAACGCGCTATCGGCGGGAAAGAAGGTTTTGGCAATGGCCGTGGCGTAAAAGCCGTAGACCATGAAGTCGAACATTTCGAGAAAGTTACCGCTGACAACGCGAAAAATCGCTTTGCCTTTGCTCGTATTGGAAGACATGTGTAGGTACTCACTCTGGTCGATCTTGTTTGAAAGCGCTGCACCTATGTGGCGAGGGAGCTTGCTCCCGTTCGATTGCGCAGCAATCGTAAAACCGGTCACCGCTATCGCGAGCAGGCTCGCTCCCATGCGCTCTGAAGCCCATAATGGCGGGCGCGGTTTTGAGGGGAGATGAAGATTTGTTAACTGGACGGTGGGGAGGGCTTGTGGTAATGGTCGGGATTTTGTCCGGTTGTGGCAACGGCGACAGCCTGGAACGCTTCGACGGCCCGACCATGGGCAGCAGCTATTCGATCCAATACGTGCGCCATGCCGGTCTTCCCGCACCGGCGGAAGTCCGCGTCCAGGTCGAAAAAATACTCTCTGATGTCGATCGGCAAATGTCGACCTATCGCAGTGACTCCGACATCGAACGCTTCAATAACCTGCCCGCCAACCACTGCCAGACAATGCCTGCGCCGATCCTCGAATTGGTCCGCGTCGGCGAGCGCTTGTCTTTGCAAAGTGACGGCTCCTACGACCTGACGGTGGAACCGCTGCTCAACCTCTGGGGATTTGGCCCGCAGGCGCGTGAGGAAAAAGTCCCGAGCGCCGAAGCACTGGCCGAGGTGCAGCAGCGTGTCGGTCATAATCACCTGCGCATCGAAGGTGACCAGTTGTGCAAGGATGCCGCGGTCGAGGTCGACTTCAACAGCATCGCTGCCGGTTACGCGGTCGACACGATTGCCGCCGAACTCGAAGCGCTGGGCATCCACGACTACCTCGCTGAAGCCACCGGCGAACTCAAGGCCGTCGGTAAAAAACTCGACGGCTCACCGTGGCGCATCGCCCTGGAAGAACCCCGTGATGATCAGCGAGTGGCCGAGCGTGTCATCGCCGTCGACGGCTACGGCGTGTCCACCTCCGGTGATTACCGTAACTATTTCGAGCAGGGTGGCCGGCGCTATTCCCACACCTTCGATGCCCGCACCGGAACACCGGTCCTACACACCCTGGCGTCAGTCACGGTGATTCATCCTTCAGCGTTGATGGCCGATGGCTTATCGACGCTGTTGCTGATTCTTGGCCCTGAACGGGGTTGGGACTATGCCCAAACGCATGACATTGCTGCATTCTTTGTGATTCGTGCCGATACAGGTTTTGTCACACGCACCAATCAGGCTTTTGAGCGCCTGGCCGGTGAGAAAACCGAGTGATTGCGGCTGCAAAAGCATTTTTCGGTGGCTTTGTAGCGCAGGCAAAACTAGCCTACGACGCGACCAAGGGTTAATGTGCGCGGCGTTGACGCTTCTATAGACTGTGTCCGGGTTCTGCACTGGCCCCAAATTGTTCCTTCACGCCGCCGATCGGCGTGATTTAGCCGCGGGCGCCTAAGGTGCCGCGGCCTGTTCTGAGGAGTACGCATGGCTGTCTACAACTACGATGTGGTGGTGTTGGGTTCCGGCCCGGCGGGAGAAGGCGCGGCAATGAACGCCGCCAAGGCAGGGCGCAAGGTGGCGATGGTCGATAGCCGTCGCCAGGTCGGCGGCAACTGCACCCACCTGGGCACCATCCCGTCCAAGGCCTTGCGTCACTCGGTCCGGCAGATCATGCAGTTCAACACCAACCCGATGTTCCGGGCCATTGGTGAGCCGCGTTGGTTCTCGTTCCCGGACGTGTTGAAAAGCGCTGAAAAAGTCATCTCCAAACAAGTCGCCTCGCGCACCGGCTACTACGCCCGTAACCGCGTCGACGTGTTCTTCGGCACCGGCAGCTTCGCCGACGAGCAAACCATCGAAGTCGTCTGCGCCAACGGCGTGGTCGAAAAACTGGTGGCCAAGCACATCATCATCGCCACCGGTTCGCGTCCTTATCGCCCGGCGGACATCGATTTCCATCACCCGCGTATCTACGATAGCGACACCATCCTCAGCCTCGGCCACACCCCGCGTAAACTCATCGTTTACGGCGCCGGCGTGATCGGCTGCGAATACGCCTCGATCTTCAGTGGTCTGGGTGTATTGGTTGAGCTGGTGGACAACCGTGGTCAGTTGCTGAGCTTCCTCGACTCGGAAATTTCCCAGGCCCTGAGTTACCACTTCAGCAACAACAACATCACGGTTCGCCACAACGAAGACTACGACCGCGTCGAAGGCGTGGACAACGGCGTGATCCTGCACCTCAAGTCCGGCAAGAAGATCAAGGCCGACGCCTTGCTCTGGTGCAACGGCCGTACCGGCAACACCGATCAGCTGGGTCTGGAAAACATCGGCGTGAAGGTCAACAGCCGTGGCCAGATCGAAGTCGACGAGAACTACCGCACCTGCGTGCCGAACATTTATGGCGCCGGTGACGTGATCGGCTGGCCGAGCCTGGCCAGTGCCGCCCATGACCAGGGGCGTTCGGCCGCTGGCAGCATCGTCGACAACGGCAGCTGGCGTTTCGTCAATGACGTGCCGACCGGCATCTACACGATTCCGGAGATCAGCTCGATCGGCAAGAACGAGCAGGAGCTGACTCAGGCCAAGGTGCCGTATGAAGTGGGCAAGGCATTCTTCAAGAGCATGGCGCGTGCGCAGATCGCCGGCGAACCGCAAGGCATGCTGAAAATCCTGTTCCACCGCGAGACGCTGGAAGTGCTGGGCGTTCACTGCTTCGGTTATCAGGCATCGGAGATCGTGCACATCGGTCAGGCGATCATGAACCAGCCGGGCGAGCAGAACACCCTGAAGTACTTCGTCAACACGACGTTCAACTACCCGACCATGGCCGAAGCCTATCGGGTAGCGGCGTACGATGGCCTCAACCGGCTTTTTTGAGTGGCTCCGGCCGGTGGCCTGAGCCGGCCGGGGAGACCGATTTCAGCAATTCTCGAGCGTGGCGCTGGCCAAACCGGGAAAGTCTGTAATCAGGCTGTCAACGCCGAAGTCGGCGAGCCTGCGCATCAGCGCGGGCTCGTTGACTGTCCACACCGACACATGCAGCCCCTGACGCTGCGCCTTCTGCAGGCGTTCCGGCGTACACAGGGTCCAGTTCAGCGCCAGCATCTCACAGCCATAGTTTTGCGCGACCTTCAACGGGTCGAGCCAGGCGTACTCGGCCACCAGTCCGCGAGACACGTCCGGCACCAGGTCCAGCGCGGCTTTCAACACTTCGCGTGAACTCGAGGTAATCGTGACCTTGTCCCGTATGCCGAAACGCTGGGCCATTTCGCGAATCGCCAGCACGGTGGTTGCGGCACGGGTGCGTGAAGCGCTTTTGACTTCCAGCTGCCAGTGCTCGAAATCGCATTTTTCGAACAACTCTTCCAGCGTCGGGATCGGGCAGGGTTTGATCCAGCCCGGGCCGCCCTTGCGCGCGTCGTAGGTCACCAGTTCCGCAGCCGTGTGTTCGGCCACTTTGCCGCGGCGGTCTGTGGTGCGTTTGAGGGTCGGGTCGTGGATCACCATCAACTCGCCGTCCTTGGACAGGTGCAGGTCCAGTTCGCAGCGGCGCACGCCGTGCTTGAGGCATTGCTGAAAGCTGGTCAGGGTGTTTTCCGGTGCTTCGCCCTTGGCGCCGCGATGGCCGTAGATGAGAGTCACGGTTCTTCCTTAATTAATGGCCGTTTTCGTTTTGTTCGCGCGCCAGGCGTCGTTCTTGTGCCTGTCGCTGCAAGATGTAGCGGGCCAGCAGTTGTCGCTGGGCATCGGACAGGTATTCGAATTCGGTGCCGACGTCGTAGCCGCCACCCTTGCGGTCGCAATGGGTGACGCGGGCCCGCAGTAACAGGCCGAGGGCTTGTGGCATCAGCACCAGCTTGACCGACAGGTGCGCGCCGACGGCAATGGGCGTCGGATGCTGAAAGTCGATGCCGCCTTCGGAGATGATCACCGGCTGCGGTTCGCCGATCTGTCCGAGCACGGTCAGGGCGACCACCTGGCTCAGCAGATCGATGCGTTTGTTCTGTGATTTGAGGAACGCGGCGATGGCTCGGTCGCGTTCGTTGATCTGGCGCAACAGGTGTTGCGACTCGAATTCGCTCAGGTGCAGTTCGCTGAGCAGGTTGAATAGCGGGGAAGCATCCTGCAACACTTCCTGGCCTGCTGCTTCGGGAGCAGACAGGGGCCGAATTTCCAGTGCGATCGTGTCCTCGATACGGTAGTATTCGCGGCGATCTTCTTCATCTAATGTCGACATGGCGAACCCATGGTAGCGGCGGTGGTCTGAGTGTAAAGCTGGTTATCGACCCCCGCCACAAGGACGTTCCTTTTCCCTCCGAACAAGCCCCGACATGTTCAGACCTCTCTTCGTATTTATCGGCACGCGTTATACCCGTGCAAAACGTCGCAATCATTTTGTGTCATTCATTTCCCTGACCTCGATGATCGGACTCGCCCTCGGCGTGGTCGTGATGATCGTGGTGCTGTCGGTCATGAACGGCTTCGATCATGAGATGCGCACCCGCGTGCTGGGCATGGTGCCCCACGCGACCATCGAGTCCGGCGAGCCGATCAGCGACTGGCAAAGCCTGGCCGCCAAGGTCAAGCAGAACCCGCAGGTGGCGGCGGTTGCGCCCTTCGTCCAGATGCAGGGCCTGCTGACCAACAACGGCAAGGTTTCCAAAGTGCTGCTCAATGCCATCGACCCTGTGCAGGAACGGCAGGTGTCGATCATTGATAACTTCATGCAGCAGGGCAAACTCGACGACCTGGCGCCGGGCAGTTTCGGCATCGTCATCGGCGACAAGGCGGCAGCCAAGCTCGGCGCGGCGGTTGGCGACAAGCTGACGTTTGTCGCGCCGGAAGTCACCGTGACCCCGGCCGGGATGTTCCCGCGCATGAAACGCTTTACTGTGGTCGGCATCTTCCATGTCGGCGCCGGTGAGCTGGACGGCTATCTGGGCCTGACCAATCTGCAGGATCTGGCCAGGTTGCACCGCTGGCAACCGGATCAGGTCCAGGGCCTGCGACTGAAGTTCGACGACCTGTTCCAGGCACCGCGCACCGCGTGGACCATCGCCCAGCAGCTCGGCGAAGACCGTTACTACGCCCGCGACTGGACTCGTACCCACGGCAATCTGTATCAGGCGATCCGCATGGAAAAAGCCATGATCGGCCTGCTGTTGCTGCTGATCGTCGCCGTTGCTGCGTTCAACATCATTTCCACGCTGGTGATGGTGGTGAACGACAAGAAGGGCGACATCGCGATCCTGCGTACCCTGGGCGCCACGCCGGGTTCGATCATGGCGACGTTCATGGTCCAGGGCACGGTCATTGGTGTGGTCGGTACGCTGATCGGCGCCGTGGTCGGGATCTTCGCCGCGCTGAACGTCAGCGCCGCGATCTCGGCCCTTGAAGGGCTGATCGGCCACAAGTTCTTGAACGCCGACGTGTATTTCATCGATTACCTGCCGTCGCAAGTGCAGAGCCAGGACGTGTTGATGGTCTGCGCCGCCGCGTTGGTCCTGAGTTTCCTCGCCACCCTGTATCCAGCCTGGCGTGCCGCGCGCACCCAGCCTGCGGAGGCGCTACGTTATGAGTGAGTCGGGCATGAGTGATAAAGCAATCTTGAGCTGCCGCAATCTGGGCAAATCCTACGTGGAAGGCCCGGAATCGGTAGAGGTTCTGGCCGGTCTGCAACTGGAACTGCATCCGGGTGAGCGCGTGGCGATCGTCGGTACGTCGGGTTCGGGCAAAAGTACCTTGCTCAACCTGCTGGGCGGCCTCGATACGCCGACCAAGGGCAGCGTCTGGCTGGCCGGTGAAGAGCTCTCGGCCCTGAACGAAAAGGCCCGTGGCCTGTTGCGCAACCGGTCGCTGGGTTTCGTTTACCAGTTCCACCACTTGCTGCCTGAGTTCACCGCGCTGGAAAACGTCTGCATGCCGCTGCTGATCGGCAAGACCGCGATCCCGGAAGCGCGTCAGCGTGCGACGGCGTTGCTGGAGCGGGTAGGGCTGGGCCATCGCCTGGAGCACAAGCCGGCGGAATTGTCCGGTGGCGAACGCCAGCGTGTGGCCATTGCCCGCGCCCTGGTGAACAAGCCAGGCCTGGTGATGCTCGACGAGCCGACCGGCAACCTCGACTCCCACACCGCCCAGGGTATTCAGGATTTGATGCTGGAACTCAGCACCTCGATGCGCACGGCGTTCCTGGTGGTGACTCACGACATGAACCTGGCTCGCCAGATGGATCGCGTCCTGCATTTGCAGGAAGGTTGCCTGACCCCCATCTGATTGGCTGAAACCCGGCACACTGAACAGTGCGTCGGGTCTTTTATTTTTATACGGTGCCCCAGCGAATGTTCAGACCGTTATCGATCTTTATCGGCACGCGCTATACCCGCGCCAAGCGCCGCAATCGCTTTGTTTCCTTCATCTCGATGACCTCGATGATCGGCCTCGCCCTGGGCGTGCTGGCGATGATCGTGGTGCTGTCGGTGATGAACGGCTTCCAGCGCGAAATGAGCTCGCGCATCCTCGGCATGGTGCCCCACGCGACCATCGTCGGCGTGAACCCTATCGACGATTGGCAGCCGGTGGCCGCCGCGGCGATGAAGAATCCTGAAGTCACCGCCGCCGTGCCATTCACCGAGATGGAAGGCATGCTGTCCTACAAGGGCACCATGCAGCCGATCCAGGTCAGCGGGGTCGATCCGGCGCTGGAAAGCAAGGTCTCGATCGTTGCCAAGCACATTGTTCAGGGGCGTCTCGACGCCTTGAAGCCGGGCGAATTCGGCGTGGTGATCGGCGAGATCACCGCGCGGCGCTTTCGCTTGAACGTCGGCGACAAGATCACCCTGATCGTGCCGGAAGTCAGCAATGCACCGGGTGGCATCACCCCGCGCATGCAGCGGCTGAACGTGGTGGGCGTGTTCAAGGTCGGTGCCGAACTGGACGGTTCGATGGCGCTGATCCACATGGCCGATGCCGCGCAGATGCAGCACTGGCAACCGAATCAGGTACAGAGCGTGCGCCTGGCGGTGAAGGATCTGTACGCCGCGCCGCAAGTATCGAGCGACATCGCGACCGGCCTGGGCGCCGCCTACAAGGCTGACGACTGGACTCACACCCAGGGCAGTCTGTTCAGCGCGATGAAGATGGAAAAAACCATGATCGGCCTGTTGTTGCTGATGATCGTCGCCGTGGCGGCGTTCAACATCATCGCCACGCTGATCATGGTGGTCAACGACAAGGGCGCGGACATCGCCATCCTGCGCACCATCGGCGCCACACCTCGGCAGATCATGGCGATCTTCATGGTGCAGGGCACGGTGATCGGGATTGTCGGCACCTTGATCGGTGGTGTGCTGGGCGTGATCGCGGCGTTGAACGTCAGTGAACTGGTGGGCTGGATGGAGCGGGTCAGCGGGCAGCACATCTTCAGTTCCGATGTGTACTTCGTCAGCAACTTGCCGTCCGAATTGCAGGGCGCGGATGTGCTGTTGATCTGCTCCGCCGGTTTCATCATGAGCTTTCTTGCGACGGTTTATCCGGCGTGGCGGGCAGCGAAAGTCGAGCCGGCTACCGCGTTGCGGTATTCGTAGTCCGTTAGACCGCGAGGGGGCCAGTCCTGCTGGCCTCAGTCCTTTCTTGGCAACTCAATTATGAACCGCGTCCACCCCTGAGCCGATTCGCAACGAATCTGCCCGCCATGGGCGCGGATGATCGACTGGGTGATCGCCAATCCCAATCCCGCATGCTCACTGATGCCTTCACGGCGCGCGGGGTCTGCCCGGTAGAAGCGGTCAAACAAACGCGGCACCAGGTCCTCGGAAATCCCTTCACCACTGTTTTCAACGGTCAGGCTCAAGCCTGCCGGTTGCTCGACGATCTTTACCCGCACCTCACCACCGGCCGGGGTAAACCGCAACGCATTGTCCAGCAAATTGGACAGTGCCCGGCGCAACATGCTGCGATCGCCCTGCATGCTCGCGTGGCCGTCACGACTCAACTTCACCCGGGCGTCCTCGGCCAGCGGCGCGAAAAACTCCAGCAGCACATCTGCTTCTTCCGCCAGGTCCAGAGGTTCACGCTTGGGCATCAGCAAACCATGGTCAGCCTTGGCCAGGTACAACATGTCGTTGACCAGTTGCGCCATCCATTGCAGTTCTTCGAGGTTGCTGTGCAGCGCCTCGCGGTAATCCTCAAGGGGGCGAGGGCGGGTGAGGGTGACTTGGGTGTGGGTCAGCAGGTTCGACAGCGGTGTGCGCAGTTCATGGGCGATGTCGGCGGAGAAGGCCGAGAGCCGCTGAAAAGAGTCATCGAGGCGTCCGAGCATGGCGTTGAAGCTGTGGGCCATTTCCGCAAGCTCCGGTGGCATGTCTGCTTCCGGCAGACGGGCGTTGAGTGATTGCGCCGACACGCCGCTGGCGACCGCACTCATACGCAGCAACGGACGCAAACCACTGCGCGCCGCCCAGGCACCGAGCAGGGCGGTAGCCAGGGCCGAGAGGCCGACCGTCAGCCAGATCAGGTGCTGCATGCGCTGCAGAAAGTGTTGGTGATGGGTGATGTCCAGCAACAAGGTCAGTTGCGGTGAGTCGGGTTTGTCGAGGAACAGCGGCGCATTCAGGACGCGGTAATCGGTGCCGTCGTCGCTCACTGTCGACAGGCCACGCTTGCGCGGTAAATCTTTGGGCACGCTGGGCGAACTGTCGTACATGCGTTGGCCGTCACTGCTAATGATGCGCAGCGAAAGATCGGCCTGTCGGCTCAATTCATCGGCCAGCCTGGCTTCGGCGTCGCCGGCCTGAATGTCATCCAGCGCCCGGCGTAAACCAATCAGTTTGTCATCCAGCAACTGCTGGTCCAGCTCGACAAAGTGCGCCTCGCTGGCGCGGCTGAACAACACTCCGGCGAACAACGACACCACCGCAGTGCAGGCGGCAAACAGCAGTGCCAGGCGGTTGCTTAATGAAAGCCGGCGCATCAGGCGGGGCGCTCTTCAAGGACGTAACCCATGCCGCGCACGGTGTGAATCAACTTGTTCGGGAAATCGTCGTCGATCTTCAGGCGCAACCGGCGGATCGCCACTTCGATGACGTTGGTGTCGCTGTCGAAATTCATGTCCCACACCTGGGACGCGATCAGCGACTTGGGCAGAACTTCGCCCTGGCGCCGCAGGAGCATTTCCAGCAGGGCGAATTCCTTGGCGGTCAGGTCGATGCGCTGACCGTTACGCTCGACCCGGCGACGGATCAGGTCCAGGCGCAAATCGGCCAGTTGCAGGCTGGTTTCCTGGGGCGTGGCGCTGCCTCGACGCAACAGGCTGCGAACCCGGGCCAGCAGTTCAGAGAAGGCGAAAGGTTTGACCAGGTAATCGTCGGCGCCCAGTTCCAGGCCATGGACTCGGTCCTCCACCGCATCTCGTGCGGTCAGAAACAGTACCGGCGTGTCCAGGCCTGCACCGCGCACCGCTTGCAGAATCTGCCAGCCATCGCGACCGGGGAGCATCACATCGAGAATCAACAAGGCGTAATCGCCACTCAAGGCCAGTTGCTGGCCGGTGGTGCCATCGGCCACCAGTTCGGTGTTGAAGCCAGCCTCGGTCAGGCCCTGGCGCAGGTATTGGCCGGTTTTCGGTTGGTCTTCGACGATCAGCAGTTTCATGGGCGACTCGGGCAGTTTGAACAGGTGCGTTATACCGTGGGCGGCGAGGAAACAGGCCAACCTGACAAAGTTGTAATCTGCCTGTCAGGTAGCTGGCAGAGCCGGCTGGTAGAGTTTCCCACAAGCTGAACCTCATCTTGTTGGAGTGCGACTATGTTTTTGCAAAAGCGTCTGGCACTGGCCGCTTGTTTGCTGACTCTGAGTTTAGGGCTGGAAGCCTCACCGGCGCAGACCTACGATTTCGGTCAACCGGCCTCGGCCGCCCAGGCCACCCGCAGCGTCGAAGTGGTAATGGGCGATATGACCTTCAGTCCCAAGACCATCGATATCAAGGCCGGGGAAACCGTGCGTCTTGTACTGGTGAATAAAGGCCAGTTGCTGCACGAATTCAACCTCGGCGATGCACAGATGCATGCCAGGCATCAGCAGGAAATGCTCCAGATGCAGCAAAGCGGCATGCTGATGCCTACAGGTATGAAGGCCATGGACCACGGTTCCATGGCCGGAATGGATCATGGCGCCATGGATCACGGCATGAAGCATGACGACCCCAACAGTGTGTTGGTGGAGCCGGGTAAAACCGCCGAGCTGACCTGGACCTTCACCAAGGCCACTAACCTGGAATTTGCCTGCAACATCCCCGGCCATTACCAGGCCRGCATGGTCGGCAAACTGACAGTCAGTCAGTAAGCACTCAAAGGCGGGAGCAAAGGCTGGTAGAATCCGCTGATTCTTCAGTCAGGTTTCCGCCATGCATCCCGCAGCCGAACATTCGCCGCTGGGCAAATCCAGCGAATACATCGCCACCTACACGCCGTCCTTGCTGTTCCCGATCCCGCGCGCCGCGAAATGGGCCGAGTTGGGCCTGACCGCGCAAACCCTGCCGTACAAGGGCGTGGACTTCTGGAACTGCTTCGAGCTGTCGTGGCTATTGCCGTCCGGCAAGCCTGTGGTGGCGATCGGCGAATTCAGCATCCCGGCGGATTCGCCGAACATCATCGAGTCGAAGTCGTTCAAGCTGTACCTCAACTCGCTGAACCAGACGCCATTTGCCGACACCGCCAGCCTTGAAGCGACGCTGGTGAAAGATCTCTCGGCCGCTGCCGGCAAATCGGTGGGCGTGCGGGTTCGCAGCCTGAAAGAGGTAGAGGCGGAAGGCGTCGTGGCGTTGCCGGGTGTGTGCATCGATGACCTGGACATCAGTGTCAGCAACTATGAGCATCCGCGTCCGGAATTGCTGCGTTGCGATGAGTTGCGCATCGTTGAAGAGTGCGTGCACAGCCACTTGCTCAAATCCAACTGCCCGGTCACCAGTCAGCCGGACTGGGGCAGCGTGGTGGTGGAGTATCGTGGCGCGGCGCTGGATCACGCGAGTTTGCTGGAATACATCGTGAGCTTCCGCCAGCACTCGGACTTCCATGAACAGTGCGTAGAGCGGATTTTCCTCGACCTGCAGCGGTTGCTGAAGCCGGAGAAATTGACGGTGTACGCGCGGTATGTGCGTCGTGGTGGATTGGACATCAACCCGTATCGCAGCACCGAAGAGGTGCAACTGCCGAACCATCGCTTGGTCCGACAATAAAGAGCCAGTGTGGGATTGCATTTGCACATCCCGGATATGAAAAAGCCCCGCTATCGATAGCGGGGCTTTTTTGCATCTGGCAGGTTCAGATCCCCATATTGCCCAAGGCTTGCACAATGTTGCGCAAGGTGCCGGCCAATGTGGGATGTTCGAGTTCGAAGCGCTCGACGGCCAGATTCACATTGTCGGCGAGGTTGGTGTCCTGGGTTTTGGTTTCCAGCTCAAGCTCCAGTTGGATCTGTTGCATCAGCGCGTGCAGGTCTTCGCGCTCGGCTTCGGTCAGTGGCGGATTCTGTTCCAATTGCTCGCGCAGTTTATTGAGCTGATCTTGCAGTTCGCGGGCGGGCATGGCGTTCTTCCTTTTATCAATAGGCACTGGCATAGACCGCAGCGGCGCGCCAAAAGGTCTATGGCTGACCTTTAGATTAATCCACTCGCGCRCAACCTGCATGATCTCAGTCAGGGCTTTTCGCCTTTGAGCCGACGCAGGCTGATATCGGCCAGGCAGGTGTCGAGCTCGCCCAGATGATCGATTACCGAATGCACGCCCAGGCCGAACAACTGCACCGTCGCCTTGCCGCGCAAGTGTTCCCGTTCCTTCTGGCTCAAGGCTTGCCATTCGTTCGGCGCGAGCCCGCATAGCGAGCCGCACGACGCCAGGCCGATGGTCCACAGCCCGGCGTTCAGGCCCGATTGCAGCAGTCGCGGCTCGCCGCTGACCAGCACGCAACCGTCCAGGCGCTCGACATTCAGCGCCATCAAGGCTTGCCAGCAGGCATTCGGGGCCGGCCATGGATTGATTGTTTCCGAGTGTTGCAAAGATTTGATCCAGGCCGGAAGTGCGACGGCCAGAGAATGGCTGAGGGCAGGGGATAGTTCATCAAGCCAGGCGCAGGGAATCCGTTGTCGCTGCAAGCTGGACAGGCTCTCCAGGGCGCCGGGCGTGACCTCGGCATGCTCGGCAGAAACGGTGCCGTGCTGACGCGTGCGCGCGCCGAAATCTACCAGGCAACCACTGAGACCGAACAGCACGGCGGTCAGATTCGGTGCGGCAAGGGGCAAGACTTCGGCGTGCGGCATGGAAACGTCCCTGAAATAGCGACAAGGCTATTCATGGACGATGACAATCGAGTGACACGGATGTGAATCGCTCGCCGTCAGGAGGCGTCGTTCGTAGACCATCGTGCACGATGCTGCCTAAACCGGGTTTTCCGTCATATACTAGCGGTCTTTGCGCCTGGGCCAAGCGCCCGCGTCAGTACAATCCAAGGAGTTTCTTATGCGCTGGAGCAATCGACTCGCTCAGCTTTGTATGTGTGCCAGTGTATTGCTGGTTCCGTTTGCGACTCAGGCCGCCACGGAAGAAGACCCTTGGGAAAGCATCAACCGCCCGATCTACAAATTCAACGACTTTGTCGACACCTACGCACTGAAGCCGTTGGCTCAGGGCTACCAGTTCGTCACACCGCAGTTCCTGGAAGACGGCATCCACAACATGTTCCGCAACGTCGGCGATGTGACCAACCTCGCCAACGACGTGTTGCAGGCCAAGCCCGCTGCGGCTGGCGTCGACACCGCGCGTTTGATCTTCAACACCACCTTCGGCCTGCTGGGCTTCTTCGACGTGGGCACCAAGATGGGCCTGCACCGCAACGACGAAGACTTCGGCCAGACCCTCGGTTACTGGGGCGTGGGCAGCGGCCCGTACGTGATGCTGCCGCTGCTGGGTCCAAGCACCTTGCGTGATACGCCTTCCAAGTATGTCGATGGCTATACCGGTCCGTACCCCTACATCAACGATATACCGGTACGTAACTCGATTTACGGCCTGAACATCGTCGACACTCGCGCCAGCCTGTTGTCGGCCGAGAAACTGATCACTGGCGACAAATACACCTTTATTCGCAATGCATACCTGCAAAACCGCGAATTCAAGGTCAAGGATGGTAAGGTCGAAGACGATTTTTAATCTCGACCGGTAAAACGAAGAGGGCGGCCAATTGGCCGCCTTCTTTCGTTTGGCTTGCGGGGTTAAGTCAGGGCTATTTCATCTTCAGGATTGTAAGCCCGAGTTTCTGGCCGCCACCGTCCTGTGCTTTCACCCACACCACCTCGGTGTCGGCTTCAAGGCCTTTGAGGGCTGCGTGATCGGAATCGATCCGCACGCTGAGCCGGTCACCGACCTTGAATGAGCGGGGCGCCTCCAGCTGCATGCCACTGCTGGAAAGGTCGATGCAGACGGCTTGCACCTCATCGCCTTCATGAATCAGCGACACATCGGCATCAACCCGCATGCGGATGAAATCGCGCTTTTCGCTGTAGTCCCGATCGGTTTGGCTCATGGGCTCGATCCTTCCTTTGGGTTACGGTTTTGCCTGTTCTTATAACTCTCGGTGATTTGACAAGTAAAGACGTCAAGCGACCATCGGCGTGAGCTTGAAACGCCTCGCGGATGGGAGTACCGTCTGCGCCTTAGAAGGGCACCTCTGGTGGAACAGTGAGTAGGGCAAACGCTCGAAAACGGTGCAGCAGAGAGGCTAGAAAGCGAATCCAGTAGTGTGTGCAGGGCCAAATGCCCAGCCTGCTACGCCAACCTAATTCTGGCGCCGTTTGCCCACATGCCAAAAACCAGTGCCACGCTGCTGATAATCGATGATGACGAAGTAGTGCGTGCGAGCCTCGCGGCCTACTTGGAAGACAGTGGTTTCAGTGTCCTGCAGGCCAGCAATGGCCAGCAGGGTCTTCAGGTATTCGAGCAAGACAAGCCCGACTTGGTCATCTGCGATCTGCGCATGCCGCAGATGGGCGGACTCGAACTCATTCGCCAGGTCACCGAACTGTCGCCGCAAACCCCGGTAATCGTGGTTTCGGGCGCCGGCGTGATGAACGACGCCGTCGAGGCCCTGCGCCTGGGCGCAGCGGACTACCTGATCAAGCCTCTCGAAGATCTCGCCGTGCTCGAGCACTCCGTGCGCCGTGCCCTGGATCGTGCGCGTCTGCTGCTGGAAAACCAGCGCTACCGCGAGAAGCTGGAAAAGGCCAACCGCGAGCTCGAAGCCAGCCTGAACTTGCTCCAGGAAGACCAGAACGCCGGTCGCCAGGTGCAGATGAACATGCTGCCGGTGAGCCCCTGGACCATCAACGAGTTCCAGTTTGCGCACCAGATCATCCCGTCGCTGTACCTGTCGGGCGATTTCGTCGACTACTTTCGGGTCGACGAGCGTCGGGTAGCGTTCTACCTGGCGGACGTTTCCGGTCATGGCGCCTCTTCAGCCTTCGTTACCGTGCTGCTGAAGTTCATGACCACGCGCTTGCTGTTCGAATCCAAGCGCAACGGCACATTGCCGGAAYTCAAGCCTTCAGAAGTCCTTGGTCATATCAACCGGGGCCTGATCAGTTGTAAGCTGGGTAAACACGTCACAATGGTCGGTGGAGTCATCGACGAGGAGACAGGTTTGTTGACCTATAGCATCGGCGGTCATCTGCCGTTGCCCGTGTTGTACACGCCAGACAGTGTTCGTTACCTGGAAGGGCGTGGTCTGCCGGTGGGCCTCTTCAATGAAGCCACCTACGAAGACCACGTACTGGAGCTGCCACCGGTATTCAGCCTGACGCTGATGTCTGATGGCATTCTGGACCTTTTGCCAGAACCCACACTCAAAGATAAAGAAGCTGCTTTGCCTCAACGGGTCAAAGCGGCGGGCGGCAGCCTGGATGGTCTGCGCCAGGTTTTTGGATTGGCCACGCTAGGGGAGATGCCGGATGATATCGCCCTGTTGGTGTTGAGCAGGAATCTTTAATGAGTACCGGTAGAATCCAGTTCGCCGAGCAGGACGGCACCTTCGTCCTGAAGTTCGTCGGTGAAGTTCGCCTGACCCTGTGTTCGGCGTTGGATGCGACTATTGAGCGGATCTTCACTGCGTTGAACTTCAACGCCATCGTGATCGACCTGACCGAAACCCGTAGCATCGACAGCACCACTCTGGGCCTGCTGGCCAAGCTGTCGATCCTGTCGCGGCAAAAAGTCGGCCTGTTGCCGACTGTCGTCACCACCCACGAAGACATCACCCGGCTGCTGCAGTCCATGGGCTTCGAGCAAGTGTTCAACATCGTTGACCGCCCGATCCCATGCCCTGAATGCCTGACCGACCTGCCAGACCAGGACCAGTCCGAAGAAGTGGTGCGGATCAAAGTCCTCGAAGCACACAAAATCCTCATGGGCCTGAACGACTCCAACCGTGAGGCGTTTCATGACCTGGTGAACGCGCTGGAGCGTCACTGATTAATTCCCTGTGGGAGCGGGCTTGCCCGCGAAGGCGCCCTAACAATCACCACATCTTCCAGTGCTAAGCCCATTACCCGAATTCAACGCAAAAAAAGGGCGAACTCATGGTTCGCCCTTTTTGCATCCAGCTAACTCAAATCACAGCTTGGCCTGCAACAACGCCTCAAGCTTCTCCTGGTCCCGAGCAAACTGACGAATGCCCTCAGCCAGTTTTTCGGTCGCCATCGCATCCTCGTTGGACAACCAACGGAACTGCGCTTCATTCAAGCTCAGACGCGCTTCACCCGCATGCCCCGGCACCAACTTGCGCTCCAGCTTGCCGGTATCCGCCGCCAGTTTCTCCAGCAGATCAGGGCTGATGGTCAACCGATCACAACCGGCCAACTGTTCGATCTGATTCAGATTACGGAAGCTGGCACCCATCACTACGGTTTTGTAGTCATTGGCCTTGTAGTAGTTGTAGATGCGCGTCACCGACTGCACGCCCGGATCATCCGCGCCGGTGTAGTCGTTGCCGGTGGCCTTCTTGTACCAGTCGTAGATACGGCCCACGAACGGCGAAATCAGGAAAACTCCAGCGTCAGCACATGCCGCCGCCTGAGCGAAAGAGAACAGCAAGGTCAGGTTGGTCTGAATGCCTTCCTTTTCCAGCTTCTCGGCAGCGCGGATGCCTTCCCAGGTCGAAGCGATCTTGATCAGCACACGGTCACGGCCAACGCCGGCCTTTTCGTACAAGTCGATCAGACGGTGCGCACGCTTCAATACGGCGTCAGTGTCGAACGACAGGCGCGCATCCACTTCAGTGGAAATACGGCCAGGAATCACCTTCAGAATCTCTTGCCCCACCGCCACACCAAAACGGTCACTGGCCAGGCCCACATCGCCCTTGCAGTCGCTGACGCAAGCGTTCAGCAACTCGGCATAACCGGGAATGGCCGCTGCTTTGAGCAGCAGGGAAGGGTTGGTGGTGGCGTCCACGGGTTTAACGCGAGCGATTGCTTCGAAGTCGCCAGTGTCGGCAACCACGGTGGTCATTTGTTTGAGTTGTTCCAGCTTGGAAGTCATGGGCGTGCTCTGTCCTATGGGTCTAATGACATTACCCGAGCGCTGACAGCCACTCAAGGGTGCATGTGCGTATCGAGGCCCCAGTGGCAACATCCTGGAAACGGATGTTTGAAAGGCGGGGCGTGGTCTCGGTAAATACGATGCTGAAATGGAGGGCAGGTTCAATGGAGGTGACGGTTAGCGTGCTGAGCAGGCCTGGGTCATGTCCTCAATGCTTACCGATTTGACCAGCTTGCGAATTAGACCTTTGAGCGCTCGGGCCGAACAAGTGACGGCCGCCATTTCAAAGCGGCCAATTTCTAACGAGACAGAGCGCGGACACCGGCGCGCGAAACCTGCAAGTGAGTGACGAGGGATTAACGTCCCTCCAACAACTCTGCCGCCTGATCCAGCAACGCCAATGGCTCTTTAGCCTTGTGAATATCCACCGACAACAACTGCCGAAACTTGCGCGCCCCCGGAAACCCGGTACCCAGCCCCAGTACATGCCGAGTGATGTGATGCATCGCGCCACCCGCCAGCAGATGCTCGGCAATATAAGGCCGCAACTGCGCCAGCGCCTCGGCCCGAGTGATCACCGGCGCCGTGCTGCCAAACAGCTGCTGATCCACCTCAGCCATCACATAAGGGTTGTGATACGCCTCACGGCCCAGCATCACACCGTCGAACGTCTGCAAATGCTCGTGACAGGCCTCCAGCGTCTTGATCCCGCCGTTGAGAATAATCTCCAGCTCCGGAAAATCCGCCTTCAACCGCGCCGCCACGTCATAACGCAGAGGCGGAATGTCGCGGTTCTCCTTCGGCGACAAACCCTCCAGAATCGCAATCCGCGCATGCACGGTAAAACTTGTGCACCCGGCATCCCGAACCGTGCCGACGAAATCACACAACTCCTCGTAACTGTCCCGCCCATTAATCCCGATCCGATGCTTCACCGTCACCGGAATCGACACCGCATCACGCATCGCCTTCACACAATCGGCCACCAACTGCGGATGCCCCATCAGGCACGCGCCGATCATATTGTTCTGCACCCGATCACTCGGGCAGCCGACATTCAGGTTTACCTCGTCGTAACCGTGCTCCTGGGCCATGCGGGCGCAGGCGGCCAGGTCCAATGGAACGCTGCCGCCGAGCTGAAGAGCTAATGGGTGCTCGGCTTCGTTGTGACGCAGGAAGCGCTCGTGGTCGCCGTTGAGGAGCGCGCCGGTGGTGACCATTTCGGTGTAGAGCAGGGCGTGCTTGGAGAGCAGGCGCAGGAAGAAACGGCAGTGGCGGTCAGTCCAGTCCATCATCGGCGCCACACTGAAGCGGCGAGACGGCTCGGAACGGGTATGGCTAGTGTTTACGGGTGCTTCAGGTTTCTCGGAATTCATTGATACTGATCTTTTATACAGCGGTTTTTACCCATTTTTCCTTGTTTTCCGAAGTCGGTTGCTACAATGTAGCAATCGAATTCAGCAATGTAGCAACTGGAAATGGGCACGATCACATCACGCAAGCGCAAGGACAACTCGACGGCCTACACGGCGCAGATACGGATCAATCGGGACGGGAAGACAGTTTATCAGGAAAGCCAAACCTTCGACCGCAAGCAGGTCGCCCAGGCCTGGATCAAGCGTCGTGAGACGGAGCTGGCGGAACCTGGTGCCATCGAGCGCTCTAACCGTAAGGGTGTGACGATCAAGAAGATGATCGAGCAGTATCTGGACGAATACGAAAAGATCCGGCCGCTAGGGAAGACCAAGAACGCGACGCTGAAAGCGATCAAGGACACCTGGTTGGGCGAGCTCGACGACTCGGCGCTGAATAGCCAGAAACTGGTGGAGTTCGCGCAATGGCGGATGAGTGAGGAGGGCGGCGGCGTCCAGGCACAGACGGTCGGCAACGACCTTTCGCACTTGGGCGCGGTGTTGTCCGTCGCGCGGCCGGCCTGGGGCTATGAGGTGGATCCGCTGGCCATGCCGGATGCGCGCAAGGTGTTGCGCAAGCTAGGCATGGTGAGCAAAAGCAAGGAGCGCAACCGCAGGCCGACGCTGGAGGAGTTAGACAAACTAATGGTTCACTTCTTCGAGATGCAGGCGCGCCGTAAAGCCCAGATCGACATGCCTAAGCTTATCGCTTTCGCGATCTTCTCGACGCGCCGACAGGAAGAGATCACGCGAATTCGCTGGGAGGATTTGGACTGCGCCCGGCAGGCCGTCCTGGTGCGCGACATGAAAAATCCCGGGCAGAAGATCGGCAACGACGTCTGGTGTCACTTGCCGGATGAAGCTTGGGCGATCCTGCATAGCATGCCCAAGGTTGAGAGGGAGATTTTTCCTTACAATGCCAAGTCGGTGTCGGCGTCTTTCACGCGCGCGTGCCCGCTGCTAGGGATTGAAGATTTGCATTTTCATGACCTGCGCCATGAAGGGGTGAGTCGGCTGTTTGAGATGGACTGGGACATCCCCAGAGTGTCCAGTGTCTCGGGGCATCGAGACTGGAACTCGTTGAGACGGTATACGCACCTGCGCGGGCGAGGAGATCGTTACCAAAAAAACCAGTGGATGGTGCGGGTATTAAGGGGAATGTAGCAAAGATGGCAGATAGCCTGCGACTTTAGTCTAGCCCTCTTGATTTGTTCCTCCATCCGGCACCAGATAGGTATTGCAGGGAACAAATGGATAAGGATAGAAAATATGCAGATGTATATTCAAAGAATCAGGGTAAGCAAGCAAACCGGTAACATAACGTCCGTAGGCGCTTATGCTCCGGGCTCGGACACCTATTACTGGATTCCGAGAGGATTTATTGCTCAGTTGATTAGTGAGGGAGTCCCTTTCAACACGCGCTACAAAAAGGGGGAAAACTGGGTGACGGGTGCAAGGGTCGAGGTTTATGAGGGGGACTTCCTGAGAACTGTTGCCAATGGAACTGAAAAAGACAATTTAGAAAGTCTGCCAACAGAGAAGATCTAAATTGGGATTCCTGGCGTTCTCCTGCACGCCAGGATTTTTGATTTGAAGTCGCTTAAGCCGCTCTGCCCATCAACTGATTTTGTTCTCTCATGGCTTTTTCCCGCTGCCGATCTATGTAGTCCGCCAGATCCTTTAAGTGAATACCTAGCGCAGCTTTTTGAGAGTTAGCTCCCAAGCGCACAACAGGAACATCAATCTCTCCATCCAGTTGTTTTCGCTTGAACTTCTCTACCGTCAAATGCATGTAATCCGCGCATACCCGATCAAGCGGGATGACAGCCTGCCCGTCGTACTGAGCCATGAGTAAAAACAAGGTATTCATTGCGGTACCTCTCCTTTGGCTTGCTGGCCAACGAGTGCGACATGCTTCCACGCTCTACACTTCCAGGCTGCAAATCCCGCTCGGTACGCATAGTGCTCACGAGCGAACGAGTCGGATGTCGTCGCGCCTTGAGCGGTGATGTACGTGCCTCGTTTGGTGCAGTACTGCAGACCTTCGGGCACAGGGAACTCTTTTTCGAACTCGGCGCGCTCGTCGATCAGCGCCTCGTTGACGGTTACCTGTGACGGACTTTCGCAGTTGAAGTCAGGCTGCTTATACCCCTCAGCAGGCTGCGCGGGCAGGCGGTTCTGAGCGATTAGCGTTGCATCGGGTGCGGCTGCCTCGCGCAGCTTTTCGTGGGGTGTAAGCGCCACGGTGGTGCTGCTGAAAGGAGCAATAATGCCTGCTGCTACGCAGCAGAGACTGTTTGTTTCTAGTGTGTCGACGCTGGCTTCCTTGCGGAGCAAAGCGGTCGTGGATTGGGTGTTGTGCTGATCCTTTTGTATGCCGCTTTCCTCCGAGGTTCGATAGCAAGTTGGTTCATCGGGCGCTGGTGGAGCGTGAGCCGGGTTTCGGGGGGGGGCGGTTTGGGTGAGGATTTCGCTCATGCTGCGTCCTCCTGCTTTGCYGGCTCCAACAGAGCCGCGATGGCGAGCGCCTGGTCGCGCAAGGTGCGGGTCTCGTGTTCGAGTTTTTTGCAGGTGCGGAAGGCTCTGAACGTCTCAGACGCGATCCGTAGTTTTTCAGCAATTTCCAGTAGCGTAAGTCGCGCTGGTCCTCCTAGTTTCGAGGCGACTAAGGCGCGTTCGTAATGAGCGTACAGTTGCTGGTGTTTATCACGGGCCTGATTAAGGGAAAGCGTCAGATTGCGGATCTCTTCCGAGTTGCCAGACTGCAGAATAGCTTTGCCTTCGTCGATTCCGTCTTGATATCCAACACAGCCGCCGACGTCATAGCCCTCGCCGTATCCGTCAGAATGGCCCTCGGAGTGACCATTGCCGAAGCCGTTCCGGTAGCCGAGCCAATAAACAACGCCGGTCAGAAGGGTGATTGCTATTAGCGCGTAGATTTGTATTGCGGTCATGTGGTGTGCTCCTGAGGATGTCATTGGCTGGTGGTGTCAGCCGTTCGGTTTGTGGGGGCTACTCGGTGGTCTCGTCCTGTTGTCGCTGCATGTCTTCGTCGGCCTTGTAGGCTCGGATGTCGATCAGTGAGGCGACGTGGCGGATGTGAGCGAACTTCGGTGCCTTGCGGCTGGTGTCCAGCGTGGTGATGGGGAGCTGGATGCGGCCGCTGCTGATCTCGGCCACGAACGATTGCTCGTTGAGGTTGCGGAAGTACTGCTCGCGTACTTTATCCAGCGGGATGAGGACGTCGCCGAATATGCGGTAGAGCAATTCCACGGTGGCGGACTCTGGTGCCGGATGCAGGCGGAGAGGGTTTTGCGCTGTGTTACTCATGGCTTTGTTGGGCTTCCTTGCGTTGTGTTCTTGCCGGGTGGTTCCAGGCGTTCAGGCAGTGGCGTTTGGTCAGCTCCCGCAGATGCTCCGGCACTTCGAGGAGCGCGGCATTGCGCTCCTCGCGTGTACGCATGGCGACGATCTGGCGGGCGTACTCTCTAGGCCACGTCACGGCTGTCTACCGGGATGGCAGGTAGATCCAATCCCAGTTGCTCGGCCAGCCAGTGGATGCCGGGTTGTTTGACCCGGGTTGATTGGCTGTACTGCATGCCGAGCTTCTCGTGATACCACTGGCCGTTCTTGACCTTCAGGTATTCGCGGTCGCGGCTGGGGTAGGCCGGCAGATTGCGTTCGTTGAGCAAGCCCTTTTCCCGCATGAGGTTGATGAGCTTCGAACGGGTCAGACGGAGGTGACTTGCGGCTTGGGCGAGTGTGCGATCCATGGCATCCCCCTTACGCGGCGTGCGCAGCAGCCAAGTGGTTGATGGACTCGGTGACCTTGCAGTAGATCTCGATATCGGTGCCGCACACAGTGAAGCATTTGGTGTGTGGGCTCTTTACGCCGATGCTGAGAATGGTGGTGACCCCAGGGCGCGTGTGGGTGCGGTGCACCGCGACGTGCAGGGGGACATCGAAGCCCATGTCGAGGCTCAGTACGCCACCGGTGCGCACTAGCTCAAACACGCGCTGTTTGTCCTGGACTTCAAACCGGCCGTATTCGCGGCTTGAGTGAGGGCGATGCCCCAGGTCGTTGCTCGGGTCGAACGGGCCATTGGCAATTTCTTCGATGAAGTCGGCCAGCTTGAGATGCATCTTCTTGTCGTTTTTCAAGGTCAGCGTGTGGCGTTCGCTGCCCAGTTCGACGACGAAAATTGTCTCCGATGTGCCGCGCTCAACCTTGAGGCGAAATGCCAAGGATTCACTCTTGGGTGCCGTCCGCAATACGTGATTGAAGGTCTCACTAAGGTTGACCTGGGCGTTAAGCAACAGCAGGGTGCGATTATCGAGTTTGAACTTATTCATGCTGCGTGACCTCCGCCATTCGGATCGAAAGGGGCGGGTGCGGTATGGGCTTTCTGCTTGGGTTTGGTGGTTACAAACGAGCAGCCGTATTCGCGGGCTAAGCGGCGAATCTCGAAGATTCGGCAGGGGTCAGCAGCGGCAGGATGGGCGTGCAAGGTGGCCGTGGTGTGCATGGTTACGTTTCGCTCTGTGGTGGAGAGTAAAACGAATATCAACCAATGGCGATCTAATGTCAACTATAGGTTGATATTTGATTGATCAACCTGCTGCTACGAATGGTTTTGAAGTCACCGATACAGGAATGGAGGAAGGTACGTATAGATTTCATCTCGGRCACAGGCTGAACCTGTTACGGGGCTTATAAAGCTGCTTCGTCCGAAAAATCTTAGACTAAAATTTATTGCTAATGCTTTGCTGATGTTTCTTGAGCTTGCACGCATGCGGGGGCGCTGCGATGACTCATCAGTGCTTGCAAGTGAGGAAAAGTTTTGACATAAGGATGTACTGATTCTTACTGCAGGCACTGACGCCACCCCACGCAAGCAGGAGCTAACATTGAAATACTCAACTAACTCCGTAAAACTCAAAAAAATGCGAAACTTTTAATATGATAAGAAGAATTGGTTTCGACAACTTTAAACGTTTCAAGCATGAAATTCTTGATCTAGATAAGCCTATTACGCTCTTGTATGGTGAAAATAGTTCCGGAAAGTCTTCGATCCTGAAAGGGCTCGCTGCCATAATTCAAACGTTTAGTTGGAATCGAAATAAGCACGAGCCGCTAGTAACTCAAGGCGAATATGCGAATTTAGGTATATTCAAGGACTATGTTCATGGTCACGACACTTCGAATAAAATTACATTCTCAATAACATTGGGCTCTTCGCAATGGAGCTCCATGGTTGATGTGGCCTCTAGCAAAGCTAGTACCTATATTATCAATCTATGTTATGACCGTTCTCCATATACAGAGCAAGCTCGAATATACTCTATTGAGGGCGTAGGTGTATCAAGCGATGGAAGTCAGAGGGAAATATTTAAGTTAAAGAGGGCTGAAACAAAATCGTATTATACGCTAACAACCAATCCCGACGTTTTAAGCAGGGTTGCAGGGATGTACGGTGCGAAAAGGATGACAGATAAGGAAATAAAAAGAACTGCAGCCCTTAAAACTAAGCTCTACTATACAGAGGGGTTCTCTTTTAGTCTGGTGTCTGGAAAAAGTGAGGAGCCGGCACATCATAAAATTCGTGTAATGGACCGATTTATGTATATGCTGTTTGATTTGCCTGATAACTATAAGTATTTAGGTCCTCTACGCTCAAGCCCAAGTCGAAGCTATACCCTCTCAGCAGCAAGCTCGGATGTCGGCGCAAGAGGAGAGAACACTCCCTCCGTAATATCGTATCTCAAACGAAGTAGTGAAAGTCTTAAAAAAAATAAAGAGGCATTCCGAAAAATCCAGCATTGGGTGGATCTTATTTTTCCAGGCAGGTCAATTGCAGTTGAAGACTATGAGGAGCTAGTTAAGCTAAAAGTTAAAAGAGACGGGGTGGCAGACTCAATTCAGGATGTTGGCTTTGGATTCTCGCAAATCTTGCCAATTATTGTGCAGGCTGCAGCGTTGKAAAAAGATCAGTCGATGATCGTTGAGCAACCTGAGTTGCACTTACATCCTCGTGCTCAAGTTGCATTTTCGCAATTTCTTGTTGAAGCTTGCCGAGAAGGTAAACGATTCATTATTGAAACGCATAGCGAGCATATACTTCGTGGACTACAGCTTGCGATATCAAATAATTCAATAAAAGAAAGTTTAGGGATTAAGAAGGAGGATCTGAGAGTCTATTATTTCCCGAGCGAGCTAGATGCGCGTACATTCGAAATTGAGATAAACGATGATGGAGAACTGGTTGAAGGGTGGCCTGCGGGATTTTTTGACGAGTCTTACAATCTCACTAAAAAAATAATCAGTAATAAAATCAATAAACTTGCAGGTCTAGCATGAGAGCGGTGATTGAAAAGGAAGTGCTGCAAGAAAGCTTTTCCGGCGCGCTATCAGATATTTTTATTGCAGCTCATTCGGCGGTGCTTGGAGTGACGCCAGCAATCATAAAAGAGTATCTGACAATTTCTGATGGTGCAGGAATGTTYCAGGTGTGGTTTGATAAGGTTTTCAGCACCCAAAATAACTATTATCTGATTTCTCCAGAAAGTCTTGCTAGATACCAGCTTGATAGTACTTGCATTCATTCGAATTATATTGGCGCCGCTTTTCATCATTCAGGTCCAATACTCACCAAGTCAGAAATTTCATTTAGTAAATTTACCCCTGCTGCATGGGGTATATCTATAATTGATGCAAAAAATTACAAGCATGTGCCCGCCAATAATCAGGCTGGGGCGAAAATTGCTGAGATAGTTTCTCTCGTACCTGGTGGTAATAAAAATCCGTCAGTATTGCAAAAATATATATTGAAAGAGAATAGAGTATTTATTTTTGACAAAAGCATTAATCTTAGCGGTGCTGATTTTGTCTGTGAGATAACAAAATACTGCTCCCCGAAATGCAAGATTATAGTTATGTCAAATTTTTCAAATAGCAGCAAGAGAGGTTTGCTTTCTCAGAAGGAACTTGAGAGGCACTTAAATGCTGGAAAATTTAATGGCACTATAGAGGTGCTACAAGCGGATAGGGCCACTATAGATAAGTTTCATGATAGATTTTTGTTTTTAGGTGACCGCTTTCAGCTTTCATTTTCAAGTGGTATTGACTGTTTTGGAAGAGCGCCAAAATGGACGAATAGCGATGGGGATATAACAGTGCATTGCGTACATAATTCAAAGGAGTTTATGGAATTTAAAGCAGGGGCGCAGAAGTATTTTAAGCTAAAATCGAAGGGCTAATGCTTTAGTCGCACGTGTCTGCCCGGATTCTAGGGCAGATGCGGGTTTGATTTCGGTRCTGAGTAAAATGCCTAATGTTGTTTCCGTATTTGTTCGTTTCACTATGATTGGCTGCGCGGGTTACTCTGGTATAAATGAGCCAACTACTTTTCCACAAATATGCGTCTCTTCTGTAATATCAATGATTGGATATTGTGGGTTGATTGGTCTCAGAAACTGTCGACCAGCGTCCTCTACCAAAATCTTGAATGTTGCCTCATTCGTGCGGGGAACTCTGGCAATCACACGATCCCCAGTCTTTGTTTCTGCCTCAGGATCCACAAAAATAATGCATCCTGTTGGATAGCTGCGACCTGGTCCTGGATTCGTCATAGAATCACCAAGAACCTTTAAAGCATAACCTTGATTACTAATCTGAACAGGGCACGAGAGCCAAGAGTCTGCATCGTAGGCCTCAAAGTTGGAGATCGCCTCGCACCAAGCCCCAGCCTGCACCCACGAAATCAATGGAACCTTGCCAAAGCGTTGATTGATTTCGCTGATGTTACTCCCGTGACCGACGACCAATTGGCAAACATTGCTCTCGCCGGTCTGTTCCTTCGGCAACACGCCGTACTCCAGCCATTCCCTGCGTACCTTCAGCCACGAACAAAGCGCAGCAGTGCTGTCTGCTTCGGCCATGGCTTCGCCGTTAAGCCACTTGCTGATGGCCTGAGTGGTTTTATCGACCCCCAAGCTTTTCAACTGACGATGAATGTCCACCCCACGGCCCCGGCTGCGTACGCCGGCATCGTTTAGGGCTTCGTGCAGGCGCTCGCTGAAAGCTGCGCGGAGTGCGTTTTTATCAACCATGAGTTGAGAGTCTCATAAAGGTTGCGCAATAGTCAGTTGATATATAACATCAACTTCAAGTTGATAAGTGGAGGTTGTCATGTTGGACCCCGCAGATTTCCCGAGCGCTATTGCGTTCGCTTTTGAAGCCGTAGGCGGCATCGGGGCCGCCGCAAAGGTATGCAATAGAAGCTATCAGGCTTTGAACAAGTGGCGTCAGGCTGCTTGTTTGCCACGAACTGATTACACCGGTGAAACCCAATACGCCGCACTATTGGCCGCTGCGGCGAAGCACAAGGGCAACGCATTCCAAGCTGCTTGGTTGTTGAACGCTTCGGCTCCTCAAAAAGCCGCGGCGTAGATAGAAAAAAGGCGACCCAAGGGTCGCCCATTTCCTCCCGACATGCACCACCACAGTGCTGTCGGGCCGCGATAAAGATAGGCGGGCACACCACATGCTAACCACCGCTCTTTATCGCGCTTTCCAAGGCACGGATGTCTTGGTGTTGCTGCCTTTTCCACCACAGATTGGGCAGCTGTTGCGCCAGAGGTGAACGACGGATCGTTCGCCTCGGCACGGTGCCGGTATCGATCCTGAAGATCTAGCCGGCGTTTGGGCCCTTTCAAGCCACGCGGCAAATGTAACACCACTGCATGTCGCGCGGCACTGGCAACTTATAAGGATTAATGCCATGAGCCGAATCGCTCTGAGTTCTGTAGAGCGGGCGCAGCGGGAAATCCTGCCGCTCGATTTAGCGCTTTACCATGCTGCTCGGGACTATCCCGGCGGCGCCGCTGCAATTGCCGCCACCACCGGCAGAAACGCCACCACGCTGCAGCACAAGCTATCTCCCACGCATCCCAGTCACACGGTCAACATTCAGGAGTTTGGCGAGATCCTGGAGCTGACCAAGGACCGTCGCATTCTGGATGCGGTGCACGCGTTGGTGGGGGATACGACCTGGCAGGAATTGGCCGAGGCCTACACCAACGACATGCCCGAAACCTTGACCACCGGCATTGCTGAGTATTTTCGGCAAGTAGCGGACTTGGCTGAGACATGGGCCAAGAGCATCGGCGACGGTGTGGTGACGGATCACGAACTGGCCGCGATCCGCCTGCAAGTGTTTCGCGGTATTCAAGGACTGCTGGGTCTGTTCAACCGCGCCACCTACGTTAATCAGACCACGCGAGGTGTCGACCGTGGCTGATATCGCCGACTTTGCCAACGACCTGGTGCAGGAGCGTCTTGATCAGGCTCTTGCTGCACGTAACGCTGCCAAGCCCGCTTTGGCGGCGCATTCATTTCTGTTCTGTGATGGCTGCGATGAGCCGATCCCGGAAGCTCGCCGTTTGGCTATGCCTGGCTGTACGCAGTGTGTGCGTTGCCAGTCCATCGACGAAGTTCGGGAGGCTCGCCATGCTCGATGAGGTGCTGGATCAATTCGCAGACTTTGGTCTTGAGCCAAAACTACCGCTGACTTTCGGCAAGCTGACCCGCTGCAAAACAGCGCAGGACAGGGGCGCGGAAAAGAATGGTTGGTACGTCGTCCACGAGCATCACACCGAGAAAAACGAAACGCTGATCTTCGGCAGTTTTGGTGACTGGCGTTCGGGTGAGTCGCAGAAGGTGAAGGTCAAGGCCGGGCGGATGTCGCCCGAAGAGCGCGAAGTTATGCGCGCTCGTCAAGAGGACGCCAAACGTCGCGCCGCTGAGGTTAAGGCCAATGCAGCGCGTCGTGCCGCGAACCGGGCGGCGGGCCTGTTCAAGCGCATGCCGGAAAAGGGCCGTAGCGACTATCTGGACCGAAAGCAGATCGTCGGTTTCGGCGTTCGATATGCACCGCGCTCCGGCGCGTTTTTGGTGCCTATGTGCAACGTGCGGGATGAGATCGTTGGCCTACAGGTGGTGTTTCCCGCCAAGCAGGAAGACACCGGCCGGGACAAGTCCTACTGGCCCTACGGGATGTCCAAGGAGGGCGCTTTTCACCTGATCGGGCCGCACCCGGATCCGGGTGAGCCGGTGCTGGTGTGTGAGGGCTACGCTACTGGCGCCAGCCTGCACATGGCGACCTCGCTGACGGTGGCCATCGCCTTCGATGCGGGCAACTTGTTGGTAGTCTGCAAGGCCATGCGCGAACGCTTCCCGGGTTGCCCGTTGATTGTCTGCCGCGACGATGACTGGCAGACCAAGCGCCCGAACGGCGAGCCCTGGAACCCTGGTGAAGAGAAGGCGAACAACGCCGCGTTGGTCGTTGGCGGTCAGGTAGTCGCGCCGATCTTTTCCGGCGAACGGGAAGACAAGTGGACCGACTTCAATGATCTGCATGTCGCCGAAGGTTTGGACGCGGTGCGCCGCCAGGTGCTGGCGGTGGTCAAGCCGCCGGCTGCAGGTGGTTGGAAGGATCTGCTGGCTCGCAGCGAAAGCGGTGCCTTGATCGCGCACATGCAGAACGTGGAGTTGATCCTTGCCAATGACGAACGCTGGGCCGGGGTGATCAGTTACAGCGCCTTCAGTTCGAAGATCGTCAAGCTGCGGTCAGCCCTGTGATCGAGGCGGTGAGTGTTGTGGCTCATGACCATGCCTTTCACCCGGTGCGCCAGTACTTGCAAAAACTGGATTGGGATCGTGTCCCGCGCCTTGAAAGCTGGCTCACGGATGTCATGGGGGTGAAGGAAAGCGAATATACGTCGAAGGTTGGCAAGCGTTGGATGCTCTCGGCCGTGGCGCGGGTGATGAAGCCTGGCTGCAAGGCCGACTCGGTGATGATCCTCGAAGGCGCGCAGGGCGCCGGTAAGTCGACGGCAATGAGCATCCTCGGCGGCGAGTGGTTTATGGACACGCCTTTCGCCCTGGGCGACAAGGACGGGTTTCAGGCGATCCGCGGCAAGTGGATCGTCGAGTTGGGCGAGCTGGACAGCTTCAACAAGGCCGAAAGTACCAAGGCCAAGCAGTTCTTTTCGGCGTCGACCGACACTTACCGCGAGAGCTACGGCCGCAGAACCATGGACGTGCCACGCCAGTGTGTGTTCGTCGGTACCACCAACCAGGACGAATACCTCAAGGATGCGACCGGTAACAGGCGCTATTGGCCGGTGGCCTGTACCAAGGTGGATCTGGAGTTGCTGCGCACGATCCGTGACCAGCTGTGGGCCGAGGCAATGTTCTGCTACGACGCGGGGGACCTTTGGTGGGTGACGGTGGACGAGGCGGCGATATTCGGCGATGAGCAGGACGAGCGCTTTGTGGTGGATGAGTGGGAAGGGCCAATTTTGACTTGGCTGGAAGAGTCGCAGATTGGCGAGACCACCACCGGCAGTGAAGTGCTGGCCAACGCGCTGAAGTTGGACTACGGGCACTGGACTAAGCCGGAGCAGATACGGGTGGGGGCGATCATGCACCGGCTGGGTTGGCGGCGTGTGCGTCTGCCGGCATTGGCGAAAAGCGGTCAGCGTCCCTGGGCCTACAAGAAGCCGACAGGTTGGGGCGGTGCCTCGGCGTTGCAGCGGGAAGTGTTCGAGGAGCCTTGCTTTGATTAAGCGAATCGAYGAAATGCTCAAGCTGTGGGCAGAGGATCTGCACAGTCCGCACGAAGTTGGATCGAAGCTGGGTGGCGGCAACATGATTGCCATGCTGATGGAGTGCAAGGGCGAGCTGATTCGCGGCACGCGGGGCAGTCGGGTGCTGTTGGATGAATCGGCGGATATTGAGCTGATCGTCAACAAGCATCTGCCGCCGCAGCTGTCGGTGGTGGTGCGCGAGCACTACTGCAATCACGACAGCTTCCTGACGCAGAAGATCATCTATTGTGGCTGCAGCCGCAAAACCTACTACGAGCGCTTGCACGAGGCTCACGAGTACATCGCCGGCATGCTGATGGGGAAGGCTGCGTGACCCCAGGTTTGGCTCCCGCTGTCCCATTGGCCCACCTTGTCCCATTGCGTTTCGACGTGATGGGACAAGCGCGGGCCTTGTGTTTGTTGGGCTGTCCCATTGTCCCAGCACAAACCGCCTCCCGCCCGTGTGAGCGAAGCGCAGACCTGTACGCGCTATCGCGCGCACGCGTGCTTTTCGATTTTCTTCTTTACACGAGAAAAGAGAATACAGATGGGACAATGGGGCAAAGCCCCGAAATTAGGCGCTCTCAGGTGTCCCATAGCAATTTCGAAGTATGGGACATATGGGGCAACGCCAAAACAACAGAATGCCGAGGTGGGATATTCGCCGACATTCGCTAGGCGTTCACCCGGTGTTACCCACTTATTCACCGGGTGGCATTAAAGTGGGGTTGCTGCCAGGAAATTCGACCTGTAAAAAGTAGTCATCTTCGATAGGTGCGACCGCAGAGAGCGGCAGGCACCACACCACCAAACCCGGCCATTGCGCCGGGTTTTTGCGTTTATGGGGTAGGCGATGACAAACGAGCAACAAGCGCTGGCAGAGATGCCGATCTGGTTAGTGATCGTCCTGGCCCTGGTCGGCGGTGTCTCGGGGGAGATGTGGCGAGCCGATAAGGACGGGGCGCGGGGCTGGGCGTTGTTGCGCCGTCTCGCGTTGCGCTCCGGTGCCTGTATTGCCTGCGGTGTGACCGCGATGATGTTGATGATCGCCGCCGGCATGTCGATATGGACGGCAGGCGCTTTGGGTTGCCTGACCGCGATGGCCGGCGCCGATGTTGCCATCGGCCTCTACGAGCGCTGGGTTGCCAAGCGATTGGGCGTTTCCGAGTCGGCATCGACCGACCACACCTAGGCGGCACCCCGGGCGGGGGCCGATTTTTCTGGGTCCTCCCCGAGGGCCGCCCCCTACACGGGTTATCGAACTCGCGGATTCTCTGCAGCTGAGAATTTTGCAGGGATGTCCGTCTTTTCAAAGGGTTAGATATGGGCAGGACTGTCAACAAGGCCGACTTGAGTGAGATCGTCGGCCGCGACGAACGCACCCTGACCCGTTGGCAAAACGACGGCATGCCCGTAATTGAGTTTGGCATCGGGCGGGGCAACGAAAACCAGTACGACACTGAAGCGGTGATCCAGTGGCTGATGCATCAGGCCTCGCTCAACGGCAAAAAGGAATCCTCCCGCGACCGGCTCGACCGGATCCGGGCCGACCGCGAAGAGCTGGCGATGGCCAAGGATTTGGGTGAAGTGGTCATCGCCGATGACCTGATCGAACGCTTCGAGGCCATGATCACCGCCGCCAAAGTCGAGCTACTCAACTCATTCCCGGATGCGCTGGCCGCCGAGCTGTCGGCGCGTTACGGCGTGGAGGTGGACGACCAACTGATCCGAGATCCCATTGAAGCCATCCTGAGGAGGCTGTCTGACTATGACAAGGATGATGCCCCGTCAGATGGATATTCTGACGAACCGGACGATTCGGAGGGCTTTGAGGAAGGCGGCGACTAAGGCGCTGCGCGGCGCCTGTCGCAAGTGGGCACCACCACCGCGCATGAGCATCATCGAGTGGGCGGACAAATACCGCTGGCTCGCGCCGGAAGAGGCGGCACGCCCTGGCAAATACCGCTTCGATGTGACGCCGCACCTGACTTGGCCGGGCGGCCCGCTGGAAGCGTTGGACGATCCGGCGGTCAGTGAGATCGTCGGCCGCAAATCGGCACAGGTGGCCTGGACGTCTGGTGTGCTGGGCAACGCCCTGGGTAAATGGATCGACATCGACCCGTCGCCGATCCTGGTGCTGTTCCCCAAGGCCGAAGCCGCCAAGCAGTACGTCGGTGAAAAGCTCGAACCGATGATCGAGGCCACGCCACGGCTGCGCAAGAAAGTCGACCTGCGCAGCCGCAAGCTGCAGCAGCGTCAGGACTTCAAACGTTTTCCCGGCGGCTTCCTGAAGATGGTGGGCTCCAACAGCCCGGCCAGTGTGAAGTCCACGCCGGTGCCTCGGGTGGCCATCGAGGAGCCCGACGACTGCAACCTCAACCTGCGCGGGCAGGGCGACAGCATCAAGCTGGCCAAGGAGCGTCTGAAAACCTTTCGCCGCTCGAAGATCATCATCGGCGGTACGCCAACCATCAAAGGTCTGTCAGCGATTGATGCCGAGCTGGAACTGTCAGACAAGCGCGTTGGCCTGGTGCTGTGTCACGAATGTGGTCAGGAACATGCTCTTAGCTTCGACAATCTGCACTGTGATGAGGATCCGGATTACATGCACGAGGTATACGGCAAGAAGCGACCGGAGAAGGCCTTCTACTCGTGTCCGCATTGCGGTGCGATCTGGGACGACAACCAGAAGAACGCCAACCTCAAGCACGGACGCTGGTCGGCCACCGCCGAGTTTCGCGGGATCGCCGGCTACATCCTCAACGAGCTGTACGCGACGTTTTGGGGGTCGCGCTTCCAGGTGCTGATGGAGAAAAAACTCCAGGCCGAACACGCGGCGGCGCAGGGCAACATCGGGCCAATGATCGCCTTCGTCAACAGCTCGAAGGGCGAAAGCTACGAGTACCAAAGCGATGCGCCGAAGACCGACGAACTGGAAAAGCGAGCAGAGCCTTACGCCGAACTGACGGCGCCCAAGGGTGTGCTGCTAATCACCGTCGGCGTCGACGTACAGGGCGACCGACTGGCGCTGGTCATCACCGGCTGGGGCCGTGGCGAGGAGTCCTGGCGGCTGTATTGGGGAGAACTGCACGGTAATCCCATCGATCCGCATGACAGCGTCTGGCAGGAACTGGATCGGGTCATCTCCCGGCCGATTCCCACCGATGGCGGCGCGCAGCTAGCGGTGTCGGCGGTCAGCATCGACAGCTCGGACGGCAACACCAGTGACGCGGTGTACAGCTACGTGCGGGATCGTCAGCGCTACAACGTGATGGCGATCAAAGGCGCGTCCATCGACAGCCGCGACAAGGAGATCTTCACCAAGCCGCCGCAGTCGGTGGACACCTCGCAAGACAACACCAAGGCCGCGAAATACGGCCTGCGGGTGCACATCGTCGGCACGCACAAGGCTAAGACGTTGATCGACGGCCGTCTGCGGTTGAAGGGCGCAGGGCCTGGGCGCATGCACTGGTACAGCGAGATCCGCTCTGACTACTACGAGCAGCTCACCAACGAAGTGCTGGCGCCGCATCCGCGTAACCCCAGCAAGATGGTCTGGCAGAAAAAGGCCGGTCGCCGCAACGAGGCGCTCGACTGTGAGGTGTATGCGTTGCACGCCGCACGCAGTTTGAAAACCCACCTGCTGCGCGATCACGAGTGGGATCAGTTGGAGCAGCAGCTGCTGCAGCCAACCCTGTTCAACACCGAACAACCGGTCGCACCGGTACCGCGCCGAGCAGTCGCTCGCGGGCGGGGCACCCGCAGTCGTGCGGGCTACTAAGGAAACAATCATGACAGACGCACAACAGCGCCTCGCGGAAGTCCGGGCGGCGATCTCTGACGTCCTGAAAAAAGGGCAGCGCCTGCGTCGTGCGGATCGCGAGCTGTACCGCGCCGAGCTGAACAGTCTGCGCTTGCTGGAGCAGCAGTACGCCAAGGAGGTCGCCCTGGAGCAGGCCCAGCAACAGGGCCGAGGCCGCAACCGCATTTCTTACATGGCGATCTGACTATGGGCTTTTTTCGAAAGGATCCGGCCGAGCTGCTGATGCGCGAGGCCATCAAACTCGCCAAGTCGGCTTCCGGCGCACGGCCCATTGTCGCCCAAGGCGGCGGGGGCGGCACCGAGACCCGCTGGCGGGGTGCCTCGCGCGTACTGCGCAGCATGGCCAGTTGGATTCCCGGTCTGGGCAGTCCGCGCCGCGACCTCGACCAGAGTGAACGCCGCATGCTCGTCGCCCGTTCTCGGGACGCCATGCGCAACCACCTGATCGCCCGGGCGGCCATCACCCGCTTGCGCACCAACGTGGTGGGCACTGGGCTGGTCTGCCGTTCGCAGATTGATCACGACGCGCTTGGACTCAGTGAACAACAGGCGGAAGAACTCAACACCCAGCTTGACCGGTTGTGGTCGCTGTATGCCGACGATCCGCGCGAATGCGATGCCGAGGCAACTTTGAACCACTACCAGCTGCAGGCGCTGGTGATGATCTCGTCGATGGTTTGCGGCGACGTACTGATTGCCAGCCCCGACGATGAGCGTCCGGGTTGCGTGTTCAGCACGCGCTTGCAATTGATCGAGTCGGATCGGGTGTGCAATCCGGCCGGCCAATTGGACAGCGCGAACCTGGTGGACGGCGTCGAGTTCGACTGGCTCGGCGCGCCGCTGGCGTACCACGTCTGCAGTGGCTACCCGAACGAGTACACGGCAGGCCAAGCCCTTAAATGGGAACGCCTGCCGGCCTTCGGCGAGGCCACCGGCCGGCGCCGGGTCATGCACGTCATGGCCGACAAGGAGCGGCCCGGCCAGAAACGTGGTGCACCGTACTTGGCGCCGGTGCTGGAGCCGCTGCAGAAGCTGGAGCGCTATAGCAGCGCCGAGCTGATGGCGGCGGTGATCTCGGCGATGTTCACCGTGTTCATCAAGAAGAACAACGACTTTCAGGTCTCCAACCTGCCGCTGTCGGCGCTGGCCAACGAAGGCAACGGTGCCGGCGGCGACACCACGGCCGACGGCGAGTTGGCGTTGGGCGAGGGCGCGATTGTTGACCTGGGGCAGGGCGAGGAGCCGGTGATCGCCAACCCGGCGCGGCCTAATGCGCAGTTCGATCCGTTCTTCACGGCAGTGGTTAAGGAAATCGGCGCTGCCCTGGAGCAGCCGATGGAGGAGCTGTTGCTGCATTACAGCAGCAGTTACAGCGCGGCCCGTGCGGCGATGTTGCAGGCGTGGCGTTTCTACAGTCTGCGCCGTTGGTGGCTGATCTGTGACTTCTGCCAGCCCAGCCGTGAACTGCTGATCGACGAAGCGGTGGCCCGTGGGATGATCAAGTTGCCCGGCTACGCCGATCCGGCCAAGCGCAAGGCGTACTGCCAGGCGATCTGGATCGGGCCGGCGCGCGGTGCCATCGACGAACTGAAAGAGGCCAATGCCGCCGGCAAACGCATCGAGATCGGCGTCAGCAACGAAACGCTGGAAACCGCCGCGATGACTGGCGAGCCGTGGCAACAGGTGTATCGCCAGCGCGTGCGCGAAGTGGAGCAGCGCCGTGCTGACGGCCTGCACGTTTTGCCCAAGGGGCGCGAGCAGGAAACGCCGCCCAATAACCCCAACGAGGAATAACCATGCCCCGCGCATTTGAGCTGGCAGCCTCGCAGCCCTGGCTGATGCTGCCTGGCGCCCTGGACAACCTGCTGACCATTGCTGATCGGATGGGCGATCCGGCGGCGCTGGAGACCCGCACCGGGGTACGCCTGGACAACAGCCGCACTGTCAGCACCCGAAATGGGGTGGCCATTATCCCGGTGGTCGGTCCGGTGTTTCGTTACGCCAATCTCTTCACCGAGATCAGCGGCGCGACCAGTACCCAGGTGCTGGCCACCGACCTACAGGCAGCACTGGATGACCCCAAGGTCAAGGCGATCATCCTGAACATCGACAGCCCCGGAGGCGTGGCCGCCGGGATCAACGAGCTGGCGGACCAGATCCATGATGCTCGTTCACGCAAGCGCATTGTCGCGTACATCGGTGGCACCGGCGCCAGTGCCGCCTACTGGATCGCTTCGGCGGCCAGCGAGATCGTCATCGACGAAACGGCGCTGGCCGGCAGCATCGGTGTCGTCGTCGAGGCCGTAGTGGGGGGCGAAGAAGCCAACGGGCGCAAGCGCTACCAGATCGTCAGCCGCAACGCACCGAATAAGCGCGTGGATCTGGCCACCGAAGAAGGCAGGGCCAAGGTTGGCGAAACGGTCGACGCTATGGGCGACGTGTTCGTGGCCAAAGTCGCCCGCAACCTTGGCGTCGATCCCGAACGCGTGCCCGAGATGGGTGACTTCGGCGGTCTGCGCGTCGGCGCCGCTGCCGTCGAGTCCGGCCTGGCCCACCGGCTGGGCGCCCTTGAATCACTGATTACTGAATTGGCCAAACCGGCCGCAACCCAACCAAGGAAATTCAATATGACCACCGTCAGCAGCACGGCGGAGTTGCGTGAGGCGCTGGCCGCCGGCACGGATCCGCAAACCATTCAGATTGCCCAGGCCAGTCAGCCGGATCTGGAGAACATCCGCACCCAGAGTCGCGAGGAGGGCGCGAGTGCCGAGCGTGAGCGCATCACCGGTATTCATGCCCTGGCGAGCAAGGGCTTCGAAGCCGAAATCTCCGCCGCCATCGATGCCGGCACCTCGGTCGAAGCCACCGCCCTGCAACTGTTCAAGGCGGCCCAGGATCGCGGCATTTCCCTGAATGCGATTAAGGCCGATGGCACCGGTGCCTCGACTGCTACCCCACCCGGCAACGACGACCAAGGCGAACGCAAGGCCGTGGTCGGCGCCATCGTCGCGGGCGCTTCGCGCCGCTGATTGGAGAACTTCATGAGCAATCCAGAACGCCAAACCTACGTGCCGGATCAGCTGTCGGCCGGTGCCTTCCCGGTGATGATCGACATCGCCGTGATCGCCGCAGGCCAGAAACTCAACCGCGGTGCTGTCCTCGGCCAGGTGAAAACCAGCGGTGAATACGTGCTGTGCGCGTCCGCCGCCACCGACGGCTCCGAGGCGCCGAAGGCAATCCTCGACCAGGCCACCGACACCAGCCAAGGCATCCAGGTGGCGCCGATCCGTCTGACCGGCGAAGTGCTGGGCAGCCAACTCTCTCTAGGTGCGGGCCTCACCCTGGCGCAGGCGAAAGCTGCGCTGCGTGGCCTGTGCCTGTTCATTCGCTAAACCGGAGCTTCCATGGATATTTTTGATACCCGCACCATGTTGGAAGCGGTCGAGCAGATGCCGACTGCGCGCCGTTTTCTGCTGAACACCTTCTTCAACGGCGGCAGTCCGGTGACGTTCCCCACCAAAACGGTGGACATCGACATCATCAAGGGCAAACGCAAGATGGCGCCGTTTGTTCACCCGCGCCTGCCGGGTAGCGTGTCGCTGCGTGACGGCTACCACACTGATAACTACACGCCGCCGTACATCCAGCCCAAACGCGAGACCACCGCCGAGCTAGTGCTCAAGCGTGCGGCCGGCGACAACCCGTTCTCCTCGCGCACGCCGCTGGAGCGCGCGGGGCAACTGCTGGGTAAGGATCTGCGCGACCTGGACGATGAGATCACCCGCCGCGAAGAATGGATGTGCGCCCAGGCCCTGACCACCGGCAAAGTACGTGTAGTCGGGGAGGGCGTGGACGACACCATCGACTTCCTGATGGCCAGCGACCACAAAATCAGCCTGGGCAGCGGTCAATGGGGTACTGCTGACAGCGATCCGATTGGCAACCTGCGTGGCTGGAAACGCAAGATTGCCAAGGACTCCGGGCGTACGGCCAATACCGTGGCCATGAGTGGCGAAGCGCTGGACGCGTTCCAGTCCAACGCGACGGTGATGAAACAGCTCAACACCCGTCGCGTCGACATGGGCCTGATCAAGCCCGAAGAGCTGCCGGACGGTGTGACCTACCTGGGCTACCTGAACGATCCGGGCGTCGACCTGTACGGCTATGACGAGTGGTACCTGGACGATGACGATGACGAGCAGCCGATGATTCCGGCGGGTGGCCTGATCTTCGGTTCCTCCTCCACGCGCAACGCCATGCTCTACGGCGCCATTCAGGATCTCGCTGCCGTAGAGAGCGGTCTGGTCGAGGCAGCGCGCTTTCCGAAAAGCTGGGTGACCGAAGAGCCGAGTGCTCGTTGGCTGAAGTTGCAGAGCGCGGCCTTAGCCGGCCTGTTGGAGCCGGATGCCTTCATCTACGCCAAGGTGGTGTGACATGGCCAAAAAAGCCGAATACCTCGTGATCGATGGCTGCGTGCAGGACGGGCGCACGGTGATCGTCAAGGGGGAACCGTACAGCCCTCCGAGCAAGGAGGTGGCGGATGCGCTGCTCGCCGAGGGGCGCATCGCCTCGATCAAGGACCCGCTCGCGCAGCAGCTGCTGCGTGAAACTCAGGGCCTCGCCGGAGATACCGACGATAGCTCTGACGACGGTGCATAACCGTGCGCTTTCGGGAGTTGAGCGACGACATGGACGCCCTGGTGCTGGATGGCCTGGGCGACATTGGACTGGTCGGCGGTCAGGAAATCTCCGGCTTCTTTTCGGCGCCCTGGCTGCAGCCGCGTATGGGGCGTATCAACACCGCGCTGCGGGAACCGCAGTTCGAAATCCGCGTCAGCGATGCCGTGGGGATTGAGCCGGGGCAAGTGGTGGTCATCGACCTGCCGGTACAGGACGGAGGCGGCGACTATGACCTGGTGAAACTGGAACCGGACGGCACCGGCTGGGTGGCGTTGCTATTGAGGGCCAAAGCATGAGCGTCGGCAGTCACTTCAAACCCTCGGCCAGCGGCGGAATGATCTCCCTGCAAACCTCGGCGGCGGATCTGAAAGCCTTTCAGGACTTCGCGGCCGTGGTGCCAAAAGCGGCGGCCAATGCCCAGCGCCGGGCGATCAACAAAACCCTGCGCTGGCTGAGCACACACATTGCTCGCGCTGTCGGTCGGCAAGAGCGCATTGCAGTCGCGGCGGTGCGTCAACGTCTGCGCAGTTACCCGGTCAGCGGCGGTGCCAATAGCGGCAAGTTGTGGTTCGGTCTCAATGCCGTTGAGGCGAGCCGGATCGGCAACCCCAGGCAGGGCAAGTCCGCCGTGTCGGTGGCCGGCCGCCGCTATCAGGGGGCCTTTTACAAGAAGGTCTATGGCAACAGCGCGGACATCTGGATCCGTACGGCCAGCAAGCATTTCGATGCCAGTGATTACCCCGACAGCGATGTCAGCGGGGCAGGCGGTGTCAGTTCGGGCTGGATCGCCGAACACGGCAGTCGCTTCCCGTTGGCCAAGGCCAAGGTTTCACTGGAGCAGGCCAGACCGCATTTCGAAAGCTGGGTGCTCAAGGCCGACGAGCAGCTGGTGCATGTCCTGCAGCAGGAACTCAACTTTGAACTGCAGAAGTACCTTAAGGGGAAATAACGTGACGGACGAATTGGAAATCCCGTTCAGCCTTGAGCAGTTGTACCAGGCCATTGAGCAGCATATTCAGGCGTATCTGCCCGGTGTGCACACGGTGGCCATGTGGCCGAACATCCAAGATCGAATCCGTCTGCCGGCGGTGTTCATCGAGCTGGCGGAAATGGAGCCTGGGCAAGACCCGGGCACCGGTGAAACGGGGCTGGCGTGCAAGTTCGAAGCGAGGGTGATCACCGACCCGATCCAATCAGATCACCATCAACAGGCGGTGTTTCTGGCGGGGCAGCTCGCCGCGTTACTGCGCATGCAGTGCTGGGGTGTGGCGGTGGAGCCGGCTGAGTTTGTGCAGGCCATGCAGGACTGGACCAAGCCGGAGTTGGACGGCTACACGGTCTGGGTTGTGGAATGGACGCAGCAGATCTACCTCGGCGAAGCCCAGTGGCCGTGGCCGGATCAGCCACCGGGTACCCTGGTGCTGAACATCGAACCGGGCGACGGCCCGTTCCGTCCGGAGCAATTGCCATGAGCGCCGGTTATGTGGCTGCGCAGCACGACCGCATGCTCGCCGGCCTGGTCAAGGGCTGCTACGTGGTGGCGATCGATCTCGCCGCATCTCCACCGGTGTGTCGTGTTTCTGACGGTGAATGGGTCAGCGGCTGGGTGCGCTGGCACAGCGTCGCCGCCGGCAAGGCGCGGCACTGGCGAGCGCCGAGCATCAACGAGCAAGGCACCCTGATCAGTGCCAGCGGCGAGGTGGCACAGGGCACGTTCATCCCTGGCCTGTACGGTAACGGTGGCCCGCCACCGGACAACCGAGACCACGTCGAGGTCTGGCGTTTTGACGACGGCGGGTCACTGGTCTACGACTGGCAGGCCAAGAGCTACACCATCAGCCTGCCCAGTGGCACGGTCACGATCAAGGTAGGGGCGACCCAGGCCGAGGTGACCGACAGCACCGTGACGGTGAAGTCCAGCACGATCAACCTGGAGGCGAGCGTGAACATCAAGGGGCCGGTCAACATCGACGGCACGCTGCACGCCACGCAGAACATCACCAGCGACGGGGCGATTCTCGATACCGCCGGCAATAGCAACCACCACTCGCACTAGCGAGCCCCATTGACCCAGCCCGCCATGTGCGGGCTTTTTTATACCCGGAGCAATCATGGCCAAACCGCAAGAAGAACAGTCGGTGCTGGAGCCGGAGACCGTCATCCAGCCGACGTCGGCGGCATCGACCACGACCTTTCGCGACACCCTCTACACCTCCCGCACGCTGATCCTGCCGGATGACCRCACGCTGGCCGTGGCGAAGGGTGTGATCGCGGTCAGCACCACGGATGACCTGGCGCTGAAATACCTCAAGGCCCATGCCGAGTTCGAGCAGCTCAAGGAGTAATCCCGATGATCGGAATGGATCGCCACACCGGGCAGCCCATCTCCGGCATCGAGCATCTACGCCAATCCGTTGCGGACATCCTCGGCACGCCGCTGCTGAGCCGTCGTGAACGTCCGGAGTACGGCAGTAAGCTGCGGCGCATGGTCGATCTGCCCATCAACGAGGGCTGGAAGAGCGCCGCGCAAGCCGAGGCCGCCCGGGCGCTGGGTCAGTGGGAGCCACGACTAAGACTTGAGCGGATACGTGTTCTGTCTGTTTTGGGCGGGCAAATCAATATGCAGATCAGCGGCGAATACCTCGGTGTGCGCGGCACGTTGGAGGTGTGGGTATGAGTACCCTGGTGGATCTGTCGGAACTGCCGGCGCCGGACGTGCTGGAGCCGCTGGACTTTGAAGTCGTGTACGACGAAGCGCTGGGCGTTTTCCGCGGGCACATGGGCGCCAACTGGACGGCTTCACTGGAAAGCGATCCGGTCACCAAGCTGCTCGAGGTCGGCAGCTACATCAAGCTCGGCAATCGGGCGCGGGTCAATGATGCGGCCAAAGCGCAATTGCTGGCCTATGCCACTGGCGGCGATCTGGATCACCTGGCGGCCAACGTCAACCTAAAGCGCCTGGTGATCCAGCCGGCCGATCCGCTGGCAGTGCCACCGGTCGCGGCGATCCTGGAGTCTCACGACGCCCTGCGTGAGCGGGTGCAGTTGGCGTACGAAGGTTTGACCACCGCCGGTCCGCGTAACAGCTACATCCTGCATGCCCGTAATGCGTCGGCGTTGGTTGCCGATGCCACTGCCGAAAGTCCTTCGCCGGCCTGCGTTGATCTCACCGTCTTGGGGCTTGAGGGTGACGGTACGGTCGGTCCCGATTTGTTGGCATTGGTGGCCGACGCGGTGAATGACGAGGACGTGCGTCCGGTCGGTGACCGCGTGACGGTACGCGGCGCCGAGATTCTGCACTACCGCGTCGACGCGGTGCTGCACATGAAGGGGACCGGCCCGGAAAACGATGCCGCACTCGCCGAGGCGATCAAGCGTCTGGAAGCCTGGATCAACCCGCGTCGGCGGTTAGGGCTTGAGGTGGCGCGCTCCGGGGTCGATGCGCAACTACATGTCGCGGGCGTGGCTCGGGTCGAACTCAAGAATTGGCAGGATCTGGCCCCGACCAAGGCGCAGGCCGCTTACTGCACGGGATACAGCGTCGTGCTGGGAGGGTGACATGCGCAGTCTTTTACCACTCAACAGCACGCCGCTGGAGCGCGCTATTGAGGCGACATTCGTTGAGCAAACGCTGATCCCGCTGCGTACGTTGTACAACCCCGATACCTGTCCCGTGCATCTGTTGCCCCACCTGGCTTGGGCGTGGTCGGTCGACCGCTGGGATCCGGCCTGGTCTGAGCCGGTCAAGCGGGCGGCGATCAAAGCCTCGTTCTACATCCACAAACACAAGGGCACCATCGGAGCACTGCGGCGGGTGGTCGAGCCGCTGGGTTATCTCATCGAGGTGCTGGAGTGGTGGCAGACCGTGCCTTTGGGAATACCGGGCACTTTCGCCTTGAAAGTCGGTGTGCTGGACACCGGGATCACCGAGGAGATGTATCAGGAGCTGGAGCGCCTGATCGATGACGCCAAACCCGTCAGCCGCAAGCTGACCGGCCTGGCGATCAGCCTGGAAACCCAAGGCGCCTTGAACATTGCCGTTTCCCTCTCCGAAGGCGACGAACTCGACGTGTACCCGCCTGTGATGCGTGACATTGAGGTCACGGGCCGCTTCGGTGTGGTCGGCCGCGAACACTCCATAGACACCCTGGACGTTTATTATGATTGATGCGAATTCGCAGTTTTTCGCGATCCTCACAAACGTGGGGATGGCCAAACAGGCGAACGCCGACGCGCTCGGCATTCCCTGGAAGATCACCGATATGGGCGTCGGGGATGCCAACGGCACCGACCCGATCCCCAGCGCAACGCAAACCAAACTGATCAACGAATGGCGCCGCCGGCCGTTGAATCAGCTCAAAGTTGATCCGGCCAATCCGACGGTACTGATCGCCGAGCAGGTTATCCCCGCCGATGAGGGCGGCAAGTGGATTCGCGAAATTGGTCTGTACGACATCGACGGCGATCTGGTCGCGGTGGCCAACTGCGCGCCGAGTTTCAAGCCGATCCTGTCGCAAGGCTCGGGGCGCACGCAGATTGTGCGGATGAACTTCATTGTCACCAGTACCGGCAACATCACGCTCAAGATCGATCCGAGCGTGGTGTTGGCGACACGTGATTACGTCGATCAAAAGGTACTGGAGGAGCTGGGCAAGCAGGACTTCAAGCACTCGGTGCGGGTGGCGACTACGGTCAACATCGCGCTGGCGGGGCTTCAGACCATTGACGGGGTCGCCC